>NZ_JACGAT010000098.1:0-203 GCF_020137635.1 Campylobacter sp. RM12642 | reverse complement strand
CTACCCCCCCCCAACACTAAAAACTCATATCCTAATTATGTTTTATATGCGTAATAAATACTTTTATATAATCAATAAATCTAATTAATTTAATTACTTAATAAACAGCTTAGTATTAACTTACTCTAAAGTATTTAATTCAGTTTAATTTTTATTACTTTAAATCACTGATTAAACTTAGCATAAAAATACTTTAGTATTAA
>NZ_JACGAT010000097.1:0-206 GCF_020137635.1 Campylobacter sp. RM12642 | reverse complement strand
ATATAAAAACAAATAATTTTGAATATAAAACAAGTGATAAAGAATTAAATGTATTTTTTAGCCTTGATAATAAAAGCGTAGGAATTAGCTTAGATAAAGATACTTTAAAAGATTTAAAAAGCTTTTTTAATAAAAATGATTTTTTAGAAGAAAATGGAAAAACTATTTTAAAAGGCGACGCTGCTAATTATGTAGCAGGTTGGTTT
>NZ_JACGAT010000096.1:0-215 GCF_020137635.1 Campylobacter sp. RM12642 | reverse complement strand
GCTAGTTTTTCATACCAATTTAGTATTTTTTTATATTCTTTTGCTAATTCTTCACTTCTTGCTCTTTTAAAATCTTGTGATAATCTATTTGCTTCATCAGCTAAGTATTTTGGCATTTTTGAAATATCGCTTTGAGTTATTAAACCTTTTGCTACCATAGAATTAAGTGGTTTTGCGACATTTTGTGCGAATTCTTTATAATCTACAAATCTATC
>NZ_JACGAT010000095.1:0-237 GCF_020137635.1 Campylobacter sp. RM12642 | reverse complement strand
ACCTTGACAAGGTGGAGTAGCTATTAAAAGCTTTACATCATCTGGAATATTACTAATATATTCATTAAAAATTTTCTTATCAGTTATATCTCCAACTATCATTTTAGAATTTTGATGAACTTTTTTATAAAATTCTGCTCTTTTTGGCAACAATTCATTTGATAATACCACTTTAATGCCTAACTTTTCCAAATCTAGTTCACCTATACCTGCACTAGAAAACATTGAGATTGCTTT
>NZ_JACGAT010000094.1:0-241 GCF_020137635.1 Campylobacter sp. RM12642 | reverse complement strand
GGAATTTAAAAAGGATTTAAATTCCTTAAAAATTAGAATAAATTATATATCTTCTTAGCCATTTCATTCTCAAGTATAGGTAATACTTCTTCAAGCTTAATATTTCTTTGTTTTGCTTTTGCATTAATTATTGTTGAGTTTTCAATGAAATCACTTTCGTAATTTTGAGATTTTGAATTGTTTTGTAATTTTAAAGATGAATTTGAATTTTTTATATCATAATTATTGTTTTGATTGATTA
>NZ_JACGAT010000093.1:0-289 GCF_020137635.1 Campylobacter sp. RM12642 | reverse complement strand
TAAAATAATTTAAAATAAACTATTTTAATCTATAAATTAATATAAATTCCAGATAAGTATTAATAAAATTCAGACTAGTGCATAAGATTACGGACTAGTCTATTTTATAAAGCAGACTAGTGGTCAGACTAGTGTCAGACAAGCGTTAAAAATACTTAAAATTCATTACTTTTTTTGCTATTTTTTAAATTTTAATAATTTTTATATGTAAAAAATATACAGACTAGTCAGACTAGTCTATTTTATAAAGCAGACTAGTGGTCAGACTAGTGTCAGACAAGTAACAGAC
>NZ_JACGAT010000092.1:0-307 GCF_020137635.1 Campylobacter sp. RM12642 | reverse complement strand
GTATGGATTTTTACTATCATAAGTTTTTAATTCTTTATTTCCCAAAATAGCTGTGATACTGCTAACTTTATTAAATGAATCACAAATAGGCTGAGCTATATCAGCACCAGCTTCAACTGTTAATGTGCTACCAGTACTAGCTGCAGTAATCTTTGCACATTTTTTATCTTTAATTTTGAAACTTCCATCAGATTCTAAAGCAACGTTTGTCATAGTAGATAAACTTGTGTCAAATTTGCCTTTAGCTGTATAATAAGAAGTAATATCACTAATAACTGTTGAGAAGTTGCTAGCCGCTTTAGCTATC
>NZ_JACGAT010000091.1:0-335 GCF_020137635.1 Campylobacter sp. RM12642 | reverse complement strand
TTCCTATTTCAAATTCTTTGGTTTTTTCACTCTTGAGACTATTATTTATAACTAGCAAATGAATTGCTAGTTATAAATAATAATGAGAGTGAATAGGTAAAAAAGATAAAAGAAAATTAAAAATATAAAAAGTTTTTTGGGTCATAAGTAATGATTATTAAAATTACAAGTTTTTTGGGTGGTAGGTAAAGATTATAAAAACATAAAAGCTTTAGGATAATAATCACTAAGAAAAATTATAAAAATTAAAAATATTAAAAACTTTTAGGTTTAAGGTAAAAATAATAAGCTTAAAAAACAATCGCTAAATAAAAATACAAAAAACTCATAAAAAA
>NZ_JACGAT010000090.1:0-352 GCF_020137635.1 Campylobacter sp. RM12642 | reverse complement strand
CACTTCATCTATTATATATGCTTTAAATTCTTTATCATTATTTAAGCTTCCGTCCCATTTATAAACAACTAATATTTCTTTCAATAAAGCTATTATTTCTTTTTCATTTAATGTTTTATTATCTCTTATAGAAAGAATTTTATAAACTCTATTATAAACTACATTATAAATCTCTTGTTTGATATCATAATCTAAAATTATCCTTATATGCTCGCCTTTATAATATAAAATCCACAAAGATTTATTAAGTTTTGCATGGTCTAGTTCTGGGTCATCAAAATACATACAATTCATAAACCAGCAGTCTAACTCTTCATCTATTACAATGCGTTCTTCAAAAGGAAATTTATGA
>NZ_JACGAT010000089.1:0-368 GCF_020137635.1 Campylobacter sp. RM12642 | reverse complement strand
CTTTAGAATTTAAAGTATTCCAAGGCGATGAAGATGGATATTTCAACAACTTAACTGAAATTCCAAATGGTGGTAGAACATTTGATACTACTCCAACATTTATAGGTAAATCAGTTGCTAATGATACTTTAGTATTATTATTTGTAAAACCAAATAATGCTACAGGTAAAGATGAAGCAATTATGAAAGAATTCCAAGCTGCACCAGATGGAACATTCAAATATACTCCTGATTTAACAAACAGAGTAGATGGTAGTGGTTGGGAAGTTGGAACATATAAAGTATATTTATCAAGCTTAAAAACAGGAGAAATGAAAGAATACTCATTTAGTTTAGATTTAAATACAGCTAAAGATGAAGTGGTTAAT
>NZ_JACGAT010000088.1:0-385 GCF_020137635.1 Campylobacter sp. RM12642 | reverse complement strand
CCTAATTTTATAAACACCCCATTCACTACTAATATTGCTTATTAAAGATAAAGATTTGATAGCATAAATAAGAAATTTGCTACCAATAATATTACTTAATTAAAATTAGAAAAAATAATATTAAATCGCAATCTTTCACTACCAATATTATTTTTCAAACACTCATATTACTTTCATGATTATATGCTTTCATATGAGATTATGGCTTACGTCTAAATATTATTATCATATTGTTTTAACTTTAGCTACCTAAAAAACAATTAATCACCTAAGCTTATTAAATACATAATTCTTTAAACATATAAAGCTAATTAAATTAAATAAGCATACTCATATAAATATTTTAAACATATAACTTATAAATACTTCTAAACATATACTAAAA
>NZ_JACGAT010000087.1:0-407 GCF_020137635.1 Campylobacter sp. RM12642 | reverse complement strand
ACAACCACATCACTTGTAGTATTATCTACACTAGGTGTATTTGTTTGAGTGTCAGCAACAAGTTTTAAGCTAGCTTCACCTTTAATATCAGTTCCAATTACGTTAAATGTAAACTTATAATCTCCAAAGTTATTGCAACCTAGTTCTGGAGTATACGCAAATTTACCATCAACAGCAAGAACTGAATCAGTTTTAATTAACTTATCATTATAAGTGATAAATACTTGCATTGCTTTAACACCACTAGCATTAATCTCACCTTTAAATAAAGGATTAGCATCTACTGTAGTTGAACCATTGCTAATTTCTTTTAAGTTATTGTGATCGCCTGATTCATCACCTTCAAATATAGATACTTTAATTCCATTTCCAACACTTGGAACAATTACTTCAGGAGTTGTTGTATT
>NZ_JACGAT010000086.1:0-439 GCF_020137635.1 Campylobacter sp. RM12642 | reverse complement strand
TTTCAATTTTTTAAATCCAAAACCAAAGTAAATTCCTAAATTAAATTCTTTTCTCTTTTTATTTTTTTTGTTTTATTTTTTAAGATTTTTTATAATAAAAATATTTCTTTAAATTTAAATTCTTTCAAGGAGAAGGGAAGAAGACTTAACTTGCGAAGTTAAACCTTGCCTTCCCCTTAAACCACTTCTCATCACTGACTACGCTCTATAGGGAAAAACTGCCTAAAATCCATAACCTGCTTTGCTAACGCTTCGTAGCTTGATGGATTTTTAACAGCAGTTTTTCGTAATTTAATTGTAATTTTGCTCGTTTCACTCACAAAATTATTTGTGATTCCACTGATTAAGTTTTGTTTTTAGGGTTTTGGAATTTGAGATAGGAATTTCAAAAAAATTTGAGATAGGAATTTGCTTTAGTTTTTGGGTTAAAAAATTAAAA
>NZ_JACGAT010000085.1:0-521 GCF_020137635.1 Campylobacter sp. RM12642 | reverse complement strand
CCCGCCACTCATCTTGCCCCAATAAGTTCTCTCGCCTTCTACTAAAAAATGATTATTTCTTAATACGGCTATTAATATTCCACCACGACTTACATCTCCTTGATTGTTTTTATAATTATCGCCTTTAGCGTCCCATAAAATAGAATAACCTTGAGAAAAACTATCGCTATGCACGGGAAACATATCCATTTTGCCATCACCATCATAATGAAATAGTGTATCAGCACCCTTTATTCTTTGAAAATCTCGTGCATGAATATTCTTATCATTATAATCTTCAAAATCATATCTAGTTTGTAAAATCTTGCCTACACTAAAGGTACTATTATCTATCTCAAACCCACATGGCAAATTGTTAATATCTTCTTTGCTAAAAAATTCTTTAGAGTTTAAAAAATCTTCACTTACAACTTGGCTTAAGACTTTATAAGCATTTCCAACGCTTTTTGCTATATCAATTTCCATGAATCTTTTACCTATTATATGAGCTTTATTGTTTTGTTCTACTAAAGATTTTAAAC
>NZ_JACGAT010000084.1:0-528 GCF_020137635.1 Campylobacter sp. RM12642 | reverse complement strand
GCTTGGCTCATTGCATATACACCTGATTGAGCTAGGATTTGGTGTTTACTAAATGTAGCACTCTCAGATGCAAAGTCAACATCTCTAATATTACTTTCAGCTGATTTAACATTTACTTGAGTAACTGAAATATTATTAACAGTTGAAACAAGTTGGTTTTGGACAGAACCAAGGTCACTTCTAATTGCTTCAAGAGCTTTTTGAGCTGATTCAGCAATATTCATCATTGCTTGTGCGCCTTTTAATGTCATTACACCTGCAGCATAACCATTCTTATTATCTCCTGCATCAGTTGCTTGCCAATCATTAGCATTAAAGCCCATTGCATCTGCTGTTTCTCTATCTATAGTAGCATTAGTTTCTCTTAAGCTAACTGTTTTTTCAGAAACATTTTTATCATAGCCTATTGCACTTGTAATATTCATACTATGTAATTGATTATCAGCCCCAACATAATCTCTAGTAGCTTCTACAACTATGTCTTTACCATTAGTTGATGAAAAACTTAATCTTCCAAAGTTAGTCTTA
>NZ_JACGAT010000083.1:0-607 GCF_020137635.1 Campylobacter sp. RM12642 | reverse complement strand
ATGAGTAATATAGGTAAAAATAAAACTGATTTTTTAAGACAAAATGATTCTAGAAATTTTTTATTTCTGTCTGTTGTGGATGTGATTAAAATTAAAGATTTTGATTATATATTAATAGAAAATGTACCACAGTTTTTAAAAATGAAATATTTTTATGATGGTAAATTATTAGAGTTGACTGATTATTTATCAGCAATGTTTTCAGATAAATATGATATCAAAGTGAATGTTTTTAATGCAAAATATTTTGGGATTCCGCAAAGTAGACCTAGAGCTATTGTGAGAATGTATAAAAAACATCTCACTTGGAATGAGCCTAAAGAGCAAAGAGAAATAACGCTAAAAGAGGCGATAGGACATTTGCCAAGTTTAGAATCTGGTGAGATTTCTAATTTAAAACATCATAAAGCAAGAGTACACAAAGAAAGTCATATAGAGTGTATGAGGTATACTCCTACTGGAAAATCTGCGTTTGAAAATATAGTTTATTTTCCAAAAAAAGAAAATGGAGAAAGAGTTAAAGGGTTTAAATCATCATATAAAAGAATGAAATGGGAACAGCCAGCACCCACTATCACTATTAGAAGTGATGCGATATCTTCGCAAG
>NZ_JACGAT010000082.1:0-609 GCF_020137635.1 Campylobacter sp. RM12642 | reverse complement strand
GCTAGCACTTTGGGGGTGAATAAGCAAGATAAGGATTTGAATGCTGATTTGAGAAATCAGTTGATTGTAGAAGTATTTAAGATTATTGAGCAAAAAGAAATTGATTATATTTTGATAGAAAATGTTCCACGTTATTTAGATGTTTTGATTAAATATAATGATATTGTTAAGCCAACTAAAGAGATGGTATATGAGTTATTTAGCAATAAATATGATATTAAAGTTGATATTTTTAACGCTAAAGATTTTGGAATCCCGCAAAGTAGACCTAGAGCAGTAATAAGAATGTGTAAAAAGCATTTGATTTGGAATGCACCTAAAAAGCAAAGAGAAATAACACTAAAAGAGGCGATAGGACATTTGCCAAGTTTAGAATCTGGCGAGATTTCTAATTTAAAACATCATAGTGCAAAGATGCATAATCCTAGAGAAATATTATGTATGAAACATACTCCATCTGGTCAATCTGCATTTAAGAATAATTTTTACTATCCAAGAAAAGAAAATGGAGATAAAGTAAAAGGTTTTCATAATACTTATAAAAGGATGAAATGGGATGAACCAGCACCCGCTAGAACAATGAATAGTGGAAATATTGGCTCGCATAAC
>NZ_JACGAT010000081.1:0-681 GCF_020137635.1 Campylobacter sp. RM12642 | reverse complement strand
TAAGATAACAATAATTCTACTTCTTAAGGGCCTATAGCTCAGCTGGTTAGAGTGCACCCCTGATAAGGGTGAGGTCACAAGTTCAAGTCTTGTTAGGCCCACCATTTTTATTCTTTTTATCTATCTTTTAAATTATTTTTTTAAATCTTTTTAATATATGTAATTTTAGTATGATTTTAGGTTTTACTTGTGTATTTATTTTAGATTGAAACTTATAAATAATATTTATATTTTTAATGATATTTGAATTTATTTAAGAATACTTATTTTTATTTATTTAGCTTGTAGTTATGTTTAAAGCTATTTTTATATAAATTATAATATTTATTAAAGTGGTGTGATATTTGGTAGCATATATATTATCTTTTTAAAATAACTCTTATAGTAATAAGTAATTTAAATTATAAGTGATAATTATGTTTTTACTATTAAATAAAATATTAGTTGTATTTTTAAGAGTTAATATAATTAATGTTTTTATAAAGTATTTATAAGTTTTAAATTCTTTTAATAAAAATAGCTTTTATGTTTAGTGATTATGTTTGAGATTGTTTTATTATGGTGTATTTTTAATTGTTTTTAGTAGATAGTGAAGGTTATTTTAGAATGAAATTTTAATTGCTTTTTAGTTTTTAGTTTAAAGTATTGTTTGTGTTGTTTAGAGTGGTTGGGGGGGGGTTA
>NZ_JACGAT010000080.1:0-692 GCF_020137635.1 Campylobacter sp. RM12642 | reverse complement strand
AATTAAAGTATTTTAATTATCATCTAATAAATCTATATTTATATTTTCTATGTCAACATAATTTATGAAATTACCATCAGAATCAATATTAGCTAATTTACCGCCTTGTGTGCCTATTCTTTTTAACTTTAATACTTCTTTAACATATCTTGCAAGCTGTTTATCTGTAACCATAACTTCTAAATTATTTTTTAGTAATTCAATTATTTCTTTATATGTTTTACCACATTGTAATGCAATAATTATTACTTCTTTGATTTCATCAAATATTTTAAAACGCATTTCTTCGTTATATGTTTCTATTTCATTCTTTAAAGCTTGTTTTAATTTGGGTAATTTTTTCTTAATATCGCTTATGTTGGCTTTATGTAACGGTGTAAGTTTATTATTTTCTTCTTTCATATTTTTCCTTTTACAGATCCTTAATGCTTAACTCGTTTATATCTATATGCTTAATAAATTTTCCTTCATCATCAATATAAGCAAATTTTCCACCATTGCCTCCAAATCGTTTAATTTTTAAATATTCTTTTAAGTAATCAGAAATTTGTTTTGCTAAAAGATCATTATTTTTTATAACAATAGAAGTATCATATATTGATTTAAGTTTTACATTATTATCTTTCATATAAGCTCCTAATTTTCACTAACCTAATATCTTTTCTTAAAGACAAAATAAATAAAACTAATGG
>NZ_JACGAT010000079.1:0-701 GCF_020137635.1 Campylobacter sp. RM12642 | reverse complement strand
GTATCATCTGTAAGACCAATAATGCTACTTAAACCTTCTCTATTAGCTTCATTTAAACATTCTTTTAAGCCTTCAAGGAATTTCATAGCTGCATGAGCAACCATTCCATTCTCACCTTCGTTTGTAGCCATAGTTTTACCTTTAGCCGCATCAACTACTTTTTGAAGTTTTCCTAGAGCATCATCTATAGCTGCATTAGCATCTGCTAATGTTTTAAATTTAGAATTTGTATCTCCAGCTACAGCCCTTACTGCTGCGTTGGCGTTATTAACTAAATCATTATAAGTTGTTCCATTAGGATTAGCTGCACCAGCACCGGTAGCACCACCATTTGTATTACCAGCATTATTAGGAACTAAAGTAGCATTTAATGCACCTTGTACTTTAGCATGCACACCACTTAAATCTATTTCAGTTCCATTTTTAATTGCTGTTTGAATTGCAGTATCTTTTGCTTTATCATAACCATCTTTAGCAATTCTTGCATCTTGTTCGTAGTGAGCTGCTTGAACATCTTCAAATGTATTTTTACTATTTAAAATAGAGCCAGCTGCACCTGTAGGAGCGGTTGTAACATTACCACCACCACCTGCCCAAGCTGTAGCATCTGCTAAATCTACCAATACTTGTCCGTTAGCACCATCAGTATTTGTTGCTGCGCTAGTATACAACACATGCTTATCAGCATCAGTTCTACTTGA
>NZ_JACGAT010000078.1:0-715 GCF_020137635.1 Campylobacter sp. RM12642 | reverse complement strand
TTTGCTCACTAGTTTGTAAAGTATTTTTAGAATTTGAATTAGCATTATCAGCTTTAATATCACTACTTAAAGTAATACTTGTTACTTTATTGTTATTATTTGTAGTGCTTTGTTTATCTTCTTGTTTTTCTTGTATTTTTTCTGGTTTATTATCTTCGTTAATATTTGCTTTGGTTAAAGAAAAATCATTTACTTTTAAAGGTTCAACTTTGATTATTTTAGTATTTGAAAAGCTTATTTGTTTTCCTGAATCAATTAAAGAAGTTTTATTACCTAATTTAACATCTATTGCACCTTGTAAGCAAGCTAATTTGTTTATATTAAGTCCAACTTCTCCTACAAACACTGTTCCTCTAATGCCAATTGTTGCTGTATGAGCTTTTAAAGAGAAATTCTTTCTTGCTAGTTTTGAGATTTCTCCTGTAATTACCTTAAAGCTTCCTTCACTTACTTCAAGATTTACTTTAGAGTTTTTTCCATCTAATAAGAATTGTTTTATTTCTAGGCTTGTGTTTTTACCTAGAGTAGTAACGGTGTTGTCATTAAAGATTATTTGTAATCTTGCATTATTTCCCGTTTTTATAATATCGCTTTCATCAAGTTCTTGATTTAATAAAGCTTTTATTTCATTACCTTTTGAGATAACTACTGCATCACCTCTAATAGCTGATATTTTACCTACGCTTGCATAGGTTAGAGTTATTACACTTAATAA
>NZ_JACGAT010000077.1:0-718 GCF_020137635.1 Campylobacter sp. RM12642 | reverse complement strand
AATGAGATTGCTTTTGATTTAAAATATCTTGAAAGTGATAGCGATAATAATGGGGTGCTAAATAGTGATGAATTAATGAATACTTTAATTGATGTTTGTTATTTTGATGAGAATAAAGATGGGGTTTATGTCTTAAGCGAGATTGTTAAAAAAGACAAAATATTAGAAGAAGATATTAATGAATTTGGCGAAAAAAATATAAACACTATTTCAAAAATGATTAATAATAGAATATTTTTTGATAAAGATAAAGATGGAGAAATTTTAGTAAAAGAGCAATATATTGAAGATGAAAGCGAGTATTTTAAAAACTTAAATCAAGCAAAAGAAGAATTAAAAAATAAAAAAGAAAAAATAGAAGCCAATCCAAAGCTAAAAGAATACGCAATAAATGAAGAAAACAATCACATAAGAAAACTAAAGCAAGATATAAAATTATTTAAAAATTCAAATTCTTTAAAAATAAATGAAGATAAAGAAAAAGAATTAAAAGACAAAAATAATTTAGAAGAATTTTGTGAGTTTAGTATAAAGCTAATTGATGAGCTAAAAGATTATAAATCACTAGATTTAAAAGCTTAATTAATTCTTTAAGTTAAAGGAGAAATAATGCTAAAAATAGATGGATTTTATGTAGATTTAAGCTCTTATATAAATACAAGTGTTAGTAAAAAAGCTGATGTAAATAGCACTATTAATCTAAGCCAAATAAGACAGG
>NZ_JACGAT010000076.1:0-730 GCF_020137635.1 Campylobacter sp. RM12642 | reverse complement strand
ACATATTTTTAACTTTAACTTATTTATTTCATACGATATTTTACCAAGTAATCTACCTATAATATTACAATTTAATTCTTTTTCTGATTTATATTTCAGTCTTATTAGCATATATAAATTTGATATATAAATTTTATTATTAAAATCTTGTGGATATTTATTTTTCATAGTATTAAAAAACCTTATAATCATATTTATTATACGCAACTTTAATTTTAAATCAAATTGACTACTATTTGTTAAAGAATTAGTATTTTTATAGTATTTATATAATTTATTTTCAATATAAGAATAATTATTTGTTTTGTTTATTAATAAAAAACCCATTGTAACATCTTCAATAAAATTTATATTATCTAAACCATACTCTTCCACTAACAACAAACAATCCAAATATAATTGTTTATTAATCAAAACACCCCACATTAAAAAATCATAATATACATGTTTTCCACTTAATTGAATATATTCATCATAACTATGTGCCACATTTAAATTATATGTTTCATCAAAACCTATTAAAGAAAAATTACATCTTAGCAACTTAAACTCATTATTGTAATGAATATATAAAATCTCACAAGCATTAAGCTCTAATTCATCATCTGGGTCTAAAAACATAATTAAATCGCTTGTAGCTACCTTTACCCCTTCAGCTCTTGCATGGAGTAATTTTAAATTTTCTTTATTATGAATAATTTTTATCCTACTATCTTTATTTGCATATTCG
>NZ_JACGAT010000075.1:0-731 GCF_020137635.1 Campylobacter sp. RM12642 | reverse complement strand
AGTTTAAATCCTGCTACTGGAGCGGCTTGGAAAAGTGCAGAAGCTAAAACAGCAGCAGATAAGCATGTGCTATATACAAATAAAACAGCTGCAGATAAAGGTGATAATGGTGAAGTAGCTGCTGATTTAAGTAAAGCAGAAACTTGGGCAGGCGGTGGTGCTGATGCCGACACTAATGGACAAAATAATGCTGTAGACTCTATTATTAATAGCAAAAATACATTTGCAAGCGTTAAAGATGCTTATTATGAGCAAGCAGCAAGACACGCAGCTGATGGTGCAGCTAAAGCAAAAACTGATGCTATACAAAATGCAGTTAAAAATGGAACTGAAATAGATTTAAGTGGAACCCATGCAGAAATTATTGGTGCATTTCATTTGGCAATGGTTGCAGGTAATAATGGTACCAATACAACAGGTACTACTACTGCAGCAGGTGGTGATGCATATAAAGATTTAGTAAAAAATGCTAATGAAGCAGTTCAAGCAGTAGCAGGTCAAGCCACTTCTAAACATGCTAGTTTAGCAGATGCTAATGCTAAAATAGATGATGCCTTAGCAAAACTTCAAAAAGTAGTTGATGCAGCTGAAGGTAAAACTATGGGTGATAACGAAGGTGAGAATGGAATTGTTGCTTATGCAGCTATGAAATTCCTTGAAGGTCTTAAAGAAGGATTAAACGAAGGCGATAGAGCAGGTCTTAAAGAAATGATAGGCTTAACTAACGACAA
>NZ_JACGAT010000074.1:0-756 GCF_020137635.1 Campylobacter sp. RM12642 | reverse complement strand
TAATAATTTTTGATATCGCTTCATAATACTTTCAAATTCTTTACCATCAAACCCATCTACATTTTGTAATTTTAATGAGCTAAGTTCTTTTGGCAAAGCTCCATAATTTAACCTATCCATAGGAGTAAATCTATCCTCTCCTATTTGCTTGGCATAATCAGTTCGCTCACCTTCTACCAAAAAATAATTACTACTAAGAGCTGCAATTAGTAAGCCACCTTTTGTGTATTCGCTGTTTTCAGTTTTATAATGTTCTTCATGTGGATTCCAGCAAACTGAAGCAGAGTTTCTAAGCCATTTAGCGTAAATATTATCATCTCGTGTTTCATAATAATTAAAAACATTACCATCTGCACCAAAAATGGTTGATAACGAGTATGTGTCTTTGTGCTTTGAAAAAACATTAGAAAACTCTTTAGATTTAAAATAATTATTAAATTTGTCATCATTATCAAATATTTGAGTAACTTCTAAGGTGCTTTTTCTCATTTCATATAAATGTGGGGTGTTTGACAAAGTATCTTTAGAAAAACTATCGTTTAAGTTTAAAAATTCATCTCCTACAACTTGTCTTACAACATTATAAGCATTACCAACGCTTTTTGCTATATCAATTGATTTACAAATTTTATAAAGTGATATTGCATTTTCATTATGTTCTACTAAAGATTTTAAACTATCGCTATGTATTTTAAAATCTTCCGGAATACCTGCAGCTTTGTTAAAATCACTTGTAAAAAAGCCATCTTTATCAAC
>NZ_JACGAT010000073.1:0-827 GCF_020137635.1 Campylobacter sp. RM12642 | reverse complement strand
CTAGCCATTAAATCTACTTCATCTGATATTTTATTAGTATTATCAGCTACTACTACATTAGCACGTGTTAGCTCATCTATACTACTTATTGCTTCATTTATTTGAGATATTGCTTGAGTTTGTTCTTTAATGCTTTCACTCATATCATTTATACCTTGAGTTAATACATTAACACTTGCTTCTATTTCTGTTAGTGATTTTTGAGTGCTTTCAGCTAGTTTTCTTACTTCATCAGCAACTACAGCAAAGCCCCTTCCATGCTCACCTGCACGTGCTGCTTCAATTGCAGCATTAAGTGCAAGTAGATTAATTTGTTCTGCTATATCTTTAATCATAGTAATAACATTTTTAATATCTTCTCCGTTTTTAATAACTTCGTTTGATTTTTGATTTACTGCATGCATAGATGCACTCATCTCTTCTACTGCTGCTGCACTTTCTTGTAAGCTACTTGCTTGCTTTCTTGCACCTTCATTTATATCTTTAACACTTGTTTTTAGTATTTTGGATTTATCTTGTAGGTTTCTTGCAGTTTCAAGGTTTGTTTTTAACATATCTCTTATTTGCTTACCTAACATATTAGTTGCAAGTTCTACTCTACCTTTAGCATTTTTTATTTCATTTCTAAAGTCGTTTTGGCTATATTCATCAAATATCTTTTCAATTGAGTTTGTATTAGCTCCAACTTTTTCTTCTAAAGTATCAAGCATTTTATTTAAGACATTTTTTAATTCAATTAATTGTGGATTTGCAGGATTTAGAGTAATTCTTGCTTTTAAATCTCCGCTTTCAATTGCTGCTGCTGTTTGAACGCTTTGTTCTACTGC
>NZ_JACGAT010000072.1:0-828 GCF_020137635.1 Campylobacter sp. RM12642 | reverse complement strand
ATGATTTTACTAAGAATAAAAAAGCATTATTATTAAGCTTTATAGTAACTTTTGTAGTAATGTTTGCTGAATTAATTTATGGGTATTTAGCTAATTCTTTAGCATTAATTAGTGATGCACTTCATATGATAACACACGCTTTTGCATTGATAATAAGTTTTATTGCACTAATATTTATTAATAAACAAGATAGTAAAAAAACTTATGGATATTATAGAAGTGAAATAATAGCTGCTTTTATAAATGCTATTATGATAGCTATATTTACTATATTTATTATCTATGAAGCTATTGAAAAACTATTAAACCCAAGTAAAATAGATATAAAGACTATGCTTATAGTATCTTGCTTTGGACTTGTAGCAAATATAATTAGTGCTTTATTATTAATGAAAGCTGATACAAGTAATTTAAATATTAAATCAAGTCTAATTCATATGCTAAGTGATTTACTTAGTTCTGTTGCAATTATTATTGGTGGGATTATTGTTTATTATACTGATTTTTATTTTATTGATTCAATACTAGCTTTAATAATAGCTTTAGTAATTGCTAAGTGGTCTATATCATTATTTAAACAAAGCTTAGATATTTTACTTGAGAGTTCATTCATTGAGATTGGTGAAGTAAAAGAATTTATATTAAAGCAAGATTTAAATATAAAAGATATTCACGATATACACATTCATTCAATCTCTCAAGATTATCATATACTAACAGCTCATATAATCTTAGATGATTTAAATGAGTTTAAAAGTGTTTTACAAAAGCTTAATGCTTTACTTAAAAATAAGTTTAATATACATCATATTACTATTCAGCCAGAAA
>NZ_JACGAT010000071.1:0-905 GCF_020137635.1 Campylobacter sp. RM12642 | reverse complement strand
TAAGCCAGTAGCTCCAGTATTTGATAAACTTGTTATTACAGAAGTAAATGGTGATGATACTATAAAAGATCATTCAGCAACAGTTGATAGCAATAGCTTAGTGCTTAAAGGTAAATTAGAAAATTATCAAGGCGTAGCAGGAGATTACGAATTTGATATTCAAAGTAATATATTAAATAGCGTTGTAAATGATATTAAAGTTGTTGGACACATTGATGCAGATGGCACATTTACAATCAATCTTGATGCGAATATTATTGGTAATAATATTGGTTTAATTCAAGTTAAATTTGAAGGTAAAGCAGATGTTGTTACTATATTAGAAGCTGCAAGTAAAGAAGTAGATGCTAAAGTTGATGTTGAAATTACAGGCAATGGTGTTAATGTTGAAAATACTTTAAATAATAATAAGGTTCTTACAATTAGTGGAACAATTAAGCCAGTTGATGCTAATGGAAATGCTGTTGAATTTGTTGAAAATAAAGCTCTTGTTAAAATTAATGATAAAGTTGTTGATGTTACATTTAATAAAGATGGCTCATTTACAACTACTTATACTCCAGAAAAAGATGGAGAAGTTAAGGTAGAAGTAACTTATAATGTAAATGATAAAATAGTATCTGATGTTGCTACAACGACAATAGACACTACAGCTCCATTATTAGGAGAATTAACAGGAACTCCAGATTTAAATGGTAATTATGTTGTAGAAGGTAAAACAGAGCCAAATGCAGTGGTAACAATAAATGGTAAAACTGAAGTTAAAGCTGATGCTGATGGTAACTTTAAAGCAACATTAAATGATGTAAAAGATGGTGAAAAATTAGAATTAGTAGCTAAAGATGAAGCTGGAAATATTAGTAATGTTGGCACAATAAACGCTAAGTTAGATACTAAAGAAGGCA
>NZ_JACGAT010000070.1:0-906 GCF_020137635.1 Campylobacter sp. RM12642 | reverse complement strand
TACGAGAGATGACGCTGAAATTACAAAAGGTGTTAGTAATTTCTCAACACTTCTTAGTGATATAGCTTCTTATTACACAGCTAAAGGAAGTTTTGCTACTAATATACAAGATATGACAAATGTAGTAATGCAACCACACACATCAAACACTTCAACAGCTTATTTGTATATTAAAGATTTAAATTGTGTAACAATTAATGCACAAGCTGGTGGAAGTACAATTAAAATTTTTGCTTCTCCTGATTATAACAAAGGTGTTTGCAAATCATTCTTCGCAACTAGTAGTGTAAGAGCAGCTATGGGAAATGAAGATATAGGGGCTCATTTAGGAAATGCTAGTGCCTATGAAATCAAACTCGGTGGCGGAAATGTTAATTTTTAACCTAGAAACTAATCTAGGTTAGTTACTTTAAGGAAGTTAATGAAAACAGCATTCACAATGATAGAACTTATATTTGTTATTGTAATATTAGGTGTATTAGCAGCAGTTGCAATTCCTAAACTAAATGCTACAAGAGATGATGCTGAAATAGTAAAATCATCTCAAAACCTTGCTATTTTAATTAGTGATTTAGGCTCTTATTATACAACCCAAACAAATTTTAGCAGTAATTTAAAGGATATGACTTCTCAAAGTCTAAAAGATGATAAGTATTTTACTATTAAAAATACTGATTGTTTAGAAGTTACTACTGATGATTATTTTATAGTGGTAAAAAAACTAAAAACTAAAAGTGAATTATGCAATAAATTATTAGGCTTAGAATCTTTAAAACAAATTCTAACAGGAAGAATTTCAAAAACAAATAATAATTTTACAGATATTTCAAAAAGTGATGTTATTTACATTCCTGTTGGTGGAAGTAATGTGGTGTATTAAGAATTTAAAGTGATTTAAATTCTTAA
>NZ_JACGAT010000069.1:0-940 GCF_020137635.1 Campylobacter sp. RM12642 | reverse complement strand
GCTAAGCGCTCATGCAAACGCATCTATGAACAATAGATCAATTGACAGTTCTTTAAATAAGTTAAACTCAGGTTTTAGAATTAACTCTGCTGCTGATGATGCTTCAGGTATGGCAATTGCTGATAGCTTAAGATCTCAAGCAAGTTCTCTTGGTCAAGCTATTATGAATGCTAATGATGCTATTGGTATAATTCAGACAGCTGATAAGGCTATGGATGAGCAAATAAAAATACTTGATACAATTAAGAATAAAGCTATTCAATCAGCTCAAGATGGTCAAACAACTGAAACAAGACGCTCACTTCAAGCTGATATTTCAAGACTTATGGAAGAATTAGACAATATTGGTAATACTACATCATTCAATGGTCAAAAGCTTCTAAGTGGAACGTTTTCAAACAAAGAATTTCAAATTGGTGCGTATTCAAATGAGACAGTTAAGGCTAGTATTGGGGCAACTACAAGTGATAAGATTGGTTTAACTAGGTTTGAGACTGGGCATAATGTAAGACAAAGCGACCTTGCTTTAGGAGATAAAATTAATCTTACATTTAAAAACGTAGATGGAATTAATGATGTTACATTTGAGCCAGTGCAAATTGCTCAAGGTAATAATATTAAAGCAGGTCAAGGTTTAGGTGCTTTAGTTGAAGCTATTAATAAATCTACTGATAAAACAGGTATTAAAGCTTCTGTTACGGTTCAAAGTGTATTTGAACAACCTATTAAAGCAGGAACTACTTTACAAGGCTTTAGTATAAATGGTGTTACTATTGGTTCTATTGAAGTTAAAGATAAAGATGGAAATGGAGCTTTAAGAGCTGCAATTAACTCTGTAAAAGATCAAACAGGGGTTGAGGCTAGTGTTGATGAAAAAGGAAGATTAGTACTTGCTAATAGAGATGGTAGAGGTATTAAGATAACTGATGGGGTGGATAAG
>NZ_JACGAT010000068.1:0-975 GCF_020137635.1 Campylobacter sp. RM12642 | reverse complement strand
ACTTGCTGCTGCTTTTTCTCTTGATTGTTCGTAAAAGTATTTAATCCATTCATTTGCAGTTTTACCCTCTGTAAAAGCTTGGTATTTTTCTTCACTAAAATGCTTAATAATTCCACAAAAAATATCATAATCATTTCTTGAGTTATACATAGGCTTTATACATTCTTTCATAGCGAAGATATATTTGTTTGTATGTGCTTTAGTTATATCATTTCTTTCTATTTCAGTAGTAGACGGTAGAACTAAATCAGCATGTCTTGCACTAGCAGTCCAAAAACAATCTTGAACTATAAAGCTATCAACCTTAGCAAATGCTTTTAATTGTCTATTTCTATCTTGATGATGGTGCATTGGATTACCACCAGCCCAATAAATTGACTTAATTAAAGGGAAGGTCTTAACTTTGCCATCAAATTCATATTCTTTACCAGGATTTTCAAGCATATCTACTATTCTTGAAACAGGAATTACTTCGTTAGTTCTATTATCCCACTCCCCTTTTATAGTAGTTTTTGTGCTAATTCCTGCAAGTCCAGGAAAACCACTAAAATTATTTGCTTTATCTTCAATATTACCACTATTAGCATTGCCCGTAACTGCACCCGGAGTTGGAACTCCACCATCTGAATAATGGTAGCTAAACCCATATCCACCACCATCAAGTCCAATTTGTCCTAAAACAGATGCAAGAGTTATCATAGCCCAGTGAGCTTGCTCTCCGTGATGAGCTCTTTGGAAACCCCAACCTGCCATAATCATAGTTCTATTTTTAGCCATAAGTTCTGCTAATTCTTTTATTTTTTCTGCTTTTATACCTGTGATTTTTTCTGCTAATTCAGGAGTTTTTGGATTATTCTCATCAAATAATCTTTCTTTTAATTTAGCAAATCCTACCGTGTATTTTTTAAGGAATTTTTCATCGTGAAGATTGTTTTTAATTAAATGATAACACATTGCTTCTACTAAGGCAACATC
>NZ_JACGAT010000067.1:0-1026 GCF_020137635.1 Campylobacter sp. RM12642 | reverse complement strand
TAACAGCTAAATCAAACGAACTTAGCAGTGGAGATGGAGATTTAACTAAAAAGCTAGATGATAAAGGTAATGATGAAATAGCTCAAGCTTGTAAAGCTATTAATATATTCTTAGAAAAAGTAAGAATTCTAATAGCACAAGCAAAAGATATCTCAAATGAAAACGCTTCAATAGCAAATGAATTAAGCCACACAAGTCTTCAAACAGGTAAGCGTGCAGAAGAAGGTAGTGTAATAGTTACAGAAGTAGCTAATAAAGGAACTAATACTAAAGATAACCTTGATAAAGGTGTAATTGGTGCAGCTAAAGGTAAAGATGAATTAAGTAATGCAAGTAAGTTTATAAAATCAGCAAACGATGCTATTAATTCATTAACTAATCAAATAAATCATAGTGCTGATATAGAAAGTGCTTTAGCTAGTAAGATTGAGCAATTAAGCCGTGATGCTGATAATGTTAAATCTATTTTAGAAATAATTAACGATGTAGCAGACCAGACTAACTTACTTGCATTAAATGCTGCAATAGAAGCTGCAAGAGCAGGAGAGCATGGGCGTGGGTTTGCCGTAGTAGCTGATGAAGTAAGAAGCCTAGCAGAAAGAACTCAAAAAAGCCTTAGTGAAATAAATGCAACAATAAGCGTTATAGTTCAAGGTATTAAAGATGCAAGCGAGCAAATGAGCACTAATTCAGCAGAAATTAGTAAATTAACTCAAGTAGCAAGTAATACCCAAGATACAATTAATGAAATGGGTAAAGTAATGAGTGAAGCTGTAAAAATTAGTGAAGCAACTGTAAATGATTATATAAGCACAAGCAAAGATATGAGCGAGATATTAAGTGGAGTAAATAATATGAATACTATCACTAATGAAAACGCAAGAAGTGTAGAAGAAATAGCAGGAGCAGCAAATCATCTAAGTGAGATGACAGAACAACTAAACAAAAAGCTAAATGAATTTAGAACTTGATTTATTAGCTTAAAAATAAACTTATTATTAGGAATTAGTATGCTAGTTCCTAATA
>NZ_JACGAT010000066.1:0-1088 GCF_020137635.1 Campylobacter sp. RM12642 | reverse complement strand
TTGTTCTTTTACTCTTTTAATTTCTTCTTCTGCCATATCAACATTAGCTTGTTTGTGGAGTGGAATACTTGTAAAAGGTTGACTATCTAAAAATACTCCGTATTCATAAACAATATCTTTAAAATCATATTTTTCAGCAATTGTTATATAACCATCAAGATTTTTATCCATACTAATAGTTTTATCAAGTGCTTTGCTAATACTGCTTACATTATCTTTATTGATAGCAAAAATACTTGGAATATAACTTGCAACTTTAGTAGCTTGTCCTGAACCATCTTTAGTTGGCTCTATATATAAAGCAAATGCATAGATAGTATAATCAATTTCTTTTTTATCTACTTCTCCATCGTTATTTCTATCGGCTGCTAAAAAATTACTCTTATACGCTACATCACTAAACCACCCAGCGACAAAACTTGCTGCATCTTTATCTAAAATAATGCCTTTGCTAGTATCAATGAAATTATCTTCATTAAAAAATTCTTTTAATCTATTAATATTCTTGTCACTAAGTTTTACTCCGATATTGCTTTCATCAAATTTAAAAAATACATTGTAATTTTGCTCTTTACTTGTCTTAATCTCAAAATTATTTTTATTTATATTATCTTTTAAATTGCTAATATCTTTAGTATTTAATTCTTTAGTTTTAACATTATCAGCCCAAGACATTGCTATATTTTTTACTTGCGAGATATCTATTTTCATAAGTTTTCCTTAATACTTTTACTAAAGTAATTTAGTAAAAGTATATTAATTTATATTTTAATATTTTGGTAATCTAGGTGGTTTCCAGCCTTCTTTTTGTGGCATTACTCTATCTCTTGCTGAAGAATTAAAAGCTGAACCCCAAGCACCTGACCAAGTAAGAAAGCTATAACCATTTGTATAACTATACCAAGAATACGCACTTACATTCGTAATAAAAGCTAAAATAGCTAAAACTGCTTTTTTCATTGAAAATCTACTTTCATTAATGATTTGAATTATTATAATTTGATTTTAATTAATACTATTATTATTTTATTTAATGTTTTGATATATTGTAACTTTTAGTAATAATTAATTAAAAATAAAAAATTACA
>NZ_JACGAT010000065.1:0-1228 GCF_020137635.1 Campylobacter sp. RM12642 | reverse complement strand
TATTTTTTTGATTTTTTAAGGGAAGTAGAGGCTGCAACCTTTCTACTTCCCTTTTTTTTTGTTTTATAATAGTAATACATTATAGTAAATAAGTCAAATTTTTCCCAACGACCAACGACCTTCTATGTGTGTGTGTCGTAGTAACACACACATAGAATTATTAAATTAAGCTTAAATTTTCGCTCCGCTCACAAAACAAATTTAACTCTAATTTTTTTTAATAGCTAATAGGCAAGAAAGAATTTTTATAAGCTTCAAAAAGTGTCTTAAATATTTGTCTTTTTTTGGTGTTTTTATTAATTGCAGGATAGCCTTTTATTTCCTAAAAAGTTACCTTTTTAAAAAATAAAAGGCGAAATCTCTGCGAGGCTCACTAGCAGATATACATCTGCTATTCTGTTATACACCAAAAAAAGAAAAAGGGGATTTAAAACAGGCTAGGTTGATTTTTGTTTTCTTGCTCTGCTTTTTTGCGTAAATAATCTTTGTATTCTTGGCTGTTTTCTATAAGCTGTAACACATAATTATTACGATTTTCTAAAGTTTTAAAAAAGGGGAACAAGCTTTTAGGAACTCTTGTTGTCATAATTTCAGTAGGGCGTTTTTTTATGTTTGGCATTTTGTTTTTACTCCTTTTTCAAGTTGATAACGAATTGACTTTAAATAACAATTTACAATATAAGCCGAATTAGTGCAAAGAAGCTCAAACCAATAAGGCTCATTTTTTCTAGCGTATTTTAATATTTCAGTTAATTCTGTTAAACCTTGCTCGTCTATAAAGTCCATTATGTCAGCAATCGCTTTTAAACGCTTCTCATTTAGCTCTTTTTCGCTAAAGAGATACTTTTCTATATCAAAGCCATTAAATGCCTTTAAATCGCTTAATTTGTATTGTGCTTTCTCTGGGTTGTCTAAATGAAGCATATAGCGGACATTACCTTTAGCATTATGGATTATTTGCGGAGCTGTTGCTCCTATTTCGTCCATTATAGTCTTTATTTGATTGTAAGACTTTTTACCATTGACATAAATTAAGCAATGGTAATGCGGTTTCTTTGGCGTATTATCTGCATTTACATCGCTATCGTGTAAAGGACTTCTAACCCACTCAAAACCATATTTTAAACTTAAAATTTCTTCCCAATCCTGTGCTACACTTTCAGGATAAACTAAAAATCCCCAGTATCTTGCCTTGTCATTTTTAGCATTTTCTGCCATAATATACCCC
>NZ_JACGAT010000064.1:0-1448 GCF_020137635.1 Campylobacter sp. RM12642 | reverse complement strand
TTATTTTAAAACCCAATAAACCACTAAGATATTTAAAAAACACTCAAAAGGAATTTAAAAACAAACTTTTAAATTCCTTAATCTTTTTTAGTATTTACTTACACTTTTAAAGCATACTCACTCATCATCACCAGGAGCTACTCTTTGTAAGTATTTTACTACTTGATAGTATTCATTCTCATCTAAACTTGCATTATCTTGCATAGATTTAATTGTGCTTGGCCATACATTTTTACTAAACTCATCATAAGCATGTAAAGCATGGCATATACCACACCTTTCTTCAAATAATGCCTTACCATCTTCTATAATATCTTTATTTGTAATCTTAGTATTATCAACACTAGCTACTATCTCTACTACTTCCCAAGTATTATCATAATCATCTACTTTAGTTCCTATTACTTTAACAGCATTAGCATCATCAAGATTTACACTATTTGATAAGACACCTAAAGTATCATAAATAGCTTTTCCACCTTTAGGACGATAGCCTGTAAGTTTTATCTCACTTTTATTATTATCATTTTTAACTATATCAAACTTAGTTCCTATAATAATTGTTCCTATTGTTTTATTATTAATACTTAAAGGAGTGTTTTCTAAAGCATAATTATTAGCTAATAATGAGCTTGTAATTAAACTTAATAATATTAGTTTTTTCATTTTTTATTATCCTTATAAATGTTTTTATACTTATTATTATTTGTTTTTATTGCTTATCTTAATAAGTATTTTTAAAGCCTAAAATATACTTTTAGGCTTTATTTAATTTATGCTTTAAACTTTGGTTGTCTAAATAAATCAAGTGCTGGAATTTCTTTAGTATATTTTTCTATTTCTACTAAAGCAGTTGCTTGATTACCACAAGCAAGTTTACTACTTGGAATATCAGCTATAAGCACATTCACATCTCCGTGTAAGCATAAACCTTTTTTATTAGGATTATACCAAGAGCCTTCTTGCATTCTAATTACGCCAGGTTTAACATATTCAGTTACTAAAACACCACCTAGTATTTCCCCTCTATCATTAAATATACGAACTATATCTCCATTTTTAATACCACGAGCTTTTGCATCAATTGGATTCATCCATAAGCTTTCTTTTCCTTCTACTTCTTCAAAATCTCTTAAAAAAGTATTATTAAGTTGTGAGTGTAATCTATACTTTGGATGTGGAGTTATTAGATTTAATTTATATTTTTTAGCATTGCCTAAATATTCAGCTGGTTCATAAAATTGAACTAAGCCTTTGCAATCATCATAGCCAAACTTATCAATCTTTTTAGAAAATATTTCTATCTTACCACTTGGAGTTCCTAATCTATTAGTAATTGGGTCATCTCTAAAATCTTTCATTTTTACGAAATTCTTAGCTTCTTCAGGAGCTTTAAATTCTACATAGCCTTTAGCCCAGAACTCATCAAAGGTTGGCATTGATAGGCC
>NZ_JACGAT010000063.1:0-1507 GCF_020137635.1 Campylobacter sp. RM12642 | reverse complement strand
TATTCTCACTGTTTCTCTATAAATATAATTTTTTGCTTGTAAATTTTTTGCAGCACTTTCTACCCAAGAATTAATTATACCTCTAACTTTACCAGTTGTAAAATCAACAGCTCTTGCATTTAAACTATAACTGTAAGCTCTTCCAAATAATTGTGGTGTTTTTGTCTGAGTAAATGCTATTGCTGGTAATTCATTAGGCAATAAACCTTTTATTGAGTCACCAAAATTATTTTTTTCAATAATGTTTGGAGTATAATTATCTCCAAAATAATTATTATATCCAGCTATAGCAGTTTTCTTTAATTCATTTCTAGTATAATTTACTATAAAAATAGTTTGCAACATTGTTGAGTTGCTGATAGTAGTTCCTATATATTTAAAAGTATATCCACCACGAACTTCGCTCATTTGCTCTGGGTTTAATACCTTAACACCTAATGAATTATCGCTTATAGCACCTTTGCTAATATCTGCTAATAAATCATTAGCATTAGCACTTAAGCCTAAAACGGCAACTAAAGATAAAACTTTTAATGTTTTCTTAAACATTATCTCTCCTTTGTTTTAAAATAAAATCTCATAATACTTTAACTAATTTTAAATAAAACTTAATATTAAAAATATTATTAATATTTGTTACTTTTCGTAATATTTTTAAATAATTCATAATTTTAAATTCCTTTAAAATTAATGGAATTTGAAATAGGAATTTAAACTTTTATATCAAATAAACTTATATTTTTTTGGCTGTATTGTAAAGCCGCTTGTAAAAACTCTTCAAATGTTTCGTAATTATCTATATCTTTAGGAGCTTTTAGGTTTTTACCACTTAGCATTTCATATAATAATTTTTGCATTAGCTTTTGCCACTCATCTTCTTTACCTATCTCATAGCGTTTTGTATTGTTTGGCTTTATCATACCCCAATCATCATCTGTGCGATACGGGTCAAATGGGTCGCTGTAGTCATGTCCCATTTGCTTAGCATAATTAGTTTTTTCACCTTCTACTAAAATATAATTATTATATAAAACAGCAGCTAAAAGTCCGCCTTTGCTATACTCGCCTTGCTCATTTTGGTAGTTTTCTTTATGTGGGTCGTAGATAAAACTACATATACTATCTAACCACGCATCATAATTATTTACAGGTGGTTCTACTTTATGAAAAATATCATCTTGTGCAAACAAGCCAGATAAATAATTAGTAGCTCTATATTTTGAATCAAGCCTACAATAATCTGTCATTTTTACATAGTCTTGATAATCTTCTAATTTATCAAAAGTCTTTGTAATAGTTAAACTTCTTTTATCCATTTCAAAAAAATGTGAAGTTTTCCAAAGCTCATCAGAGCTAAAAAAATCCTTTGAGTTTAAAAACTCATCGCCTAAAACTCCTTTTAAAACTTTATAAGCATTGCTTGCACTTTTTACTATATCTATGTTATGACGCATTTTGTATATCGGTGGGTTTGCTTGGTTATTTTTTTCTACAAGGGAAAGCATTG
>NZ_JACGAT010000062.1:0-1609 GCF_020137635.1 Campylobacter sp. RM12642 | reverse complement strand
AATTACAAGTTTTCTCATCTATATTCCTTATTTACTTTTAATCTCGTTAATCTTTTTGTTTATATCTGAAACATTTAAAGATTTTTTTAATTCATCTGTTTTTATCTTTAAATCCTCATTTGCTATTTTGCTTTCTATTTGTAATTTAGCTTTACTTGTTTCTGTTTCTAATTTAATAGAAGTTTTATCAAGTTCGTTACTATCAATTTTTAATTTATATTGAGAATTATCAATATCCATAGTTGAATTTACTTGAGGATTTATTCTAGTTATTACATTATTTTTATTATACACTCCTAATAATTTACTATTCTGTAATTCAAATAAAACATCAGAAGTATCATTAATCTTGCTATAACTAGCAAAATACGAATCACTTGGCTTTAACTTAACATAATTGTTTTTCGTATCAGCATAATAAAATTCTTGAGCTGGGTTTGTGTAAAATTCTTTAAAGAATTTATTTTTTTCATTATCCCAATCAGCTAATTGCTTTCTATAATTTGAAGAATTAGTAAATTTTAAATTTTCTTTTATATTTAAAATATTTAAATCCAAACTACCATTTTTCGTTGCTGTATATTCAACTTGTTCTTTATTGACATAAGCAGTAGTTCTATAATGATCCGAAGTTGAATCTACAATAGTAGGAGCTTTAAAATTCATTGTATAGCCGTTGTATTCTAAATCTTCTATATCATATTCACGCATTTGCAAATAATTATGGTTCATAACAAAATATCTTAAATTATAAGCACTATCCCTACCATCTTTTTTAGTTTGCTCTTTTGAATAATAAGTTAAAAGTCCTCTTGATAAATCAAGTTCAGCGGCAGAATTTGTATTTGAATAGTAATTAATAGCTGTTTGATTATTTTTTTCTATATCATTTTTAAAACTATTCCAATCATCTTTTAAAGTTGTAAAATGAGATAAATCTGATTTGCTTAAATCATAATTAATACCAACTAATTGAGCTTTTAATTCGTTTTTATTCGCACTAAAACTAGCATAATCTGATGAATATTCTAAATTCTTTTCAGCATTAGGTGTATTTAGACTAGTATTTTGCAAGTTATAATTTTGAGTTTTTATTTCTTTAATTCCTATATCAGAAACATTGTAACTATTGCTAGTAAGAGTATTTTTATTGCCATCTAAAGTATAATAATCAAAAGATTTAACACTCTTATCATCTTCTAATTTTCTACCATATAAATCAAGCGTCATAGTGCCTAAATTAAGACTAGCTGCACTTTTAGAATTTAAATCTTCTGAATAGTAATAATAACTATTCACATTATTATTAGCAAAAAATTTATTAGGAATAGAAGGTTCTAATTTAGTCCATTCTTTTTCATCTTTTACAACAGGAACACTAGGCAATACAACTTTATTATCATCTAATTTATTATCTGGTGTATTTGTAGTATTTGAATTATTATTAGGATTACTTGGCGTATCTGGTGTTGTATTTGGATTACTTGGAATAACTAAATCATCACTAGGCTTATTTGGAACAACTTCTGGCACATTATCTGTATTTAAAGAACTATCATTTTTAGCAATTATTTCATTTACTTCTTCTTTGATATCACCTGTAATATTT
>NZ_JACGAT010000061.1:0-1645 GCF_020137635.1 Campylobacter sp. RM12642 | reverse complement strand
TGTAAATCAAAAGCGTTGGTGTATTTTATTTATATTATTCTTAAATTTTACTTAAAATATGACAAATTTTTAAGTTTGGCATACTCACTTTTAGAATAAATTTCGTGCGAATAAACCCTACTTAACATTGTTATATCGTTGTGTCCTAAATGCTTTGCGATGATTGGCAAATCAAGCTTTAAATGTATGCAGTTTGACGCAAAAGTGTGCCTTGTAGAGTGTAGGCTACCTATTTTTAAATTCAGAGATTTTTTTAATTTATTAAACTGATAATAAATAGCAAAATAATCTAAACTAAAATGAGAAAAATTAATATTTTCTAATTCTTTTTTAAGTGCGTTTGATAGCGGGATTATCCTTGATTTTCCATTTTTTGGAGTGGTTATGCCGTATCTTGTGGCGTTTTTGGTAATGCTTATTAAGTTTTGCTTATAATTTATATCTTTTTTGGTGATTGCTAATATTTCACTAGCTCTTGCTCCTGTGTAAAAAGCAAAATATAAAAATGTTTTAAGCTCTCCTTCGGCTTTATTTAATAGCTTTTTTATGTGAAGTTGTTTGATGGTTTTGTTTGGTTTAATGGCTTTTGTAGGTTTTAGGAATTTGATATTTTTTAATGGATTTTGAGTGATTATTCCTAGTTCTAAAGCTAAATTTATACCTTCATTTGCATATGATATGAGTTGTTTTATAGTGCTATATTTTAATGATTTTTCTTGTAAAGTTTTTATCAATTCATAAGCTTTTAATTTTGTAAATTCTTTGATTTTTATATCTTTTAATATTTCAAAAAGCATTTTATGAAGGTATTTTTTGTTTTCAATTGTGCTTGGCTTTAAAGATGATTTTTTAAACTCAAATGAATAAAGGCAAAAATATTTTAGGCTTAATTCTTTTTGGCTTTTGAATAGTTTAAATAATGGCTTAAAAGCAATTTTGCATAGAAATCTTAATAATTTTAACATTTTTTATCCTTTTTATATAATATGTATTATATTGTATTGATAATATAATATTTATTACATATAATTACTTAAAAAAGGAGTGAAAATGAAAAATATTTCAATAAGAATAAGTGAAGAAGACAAAATCGCAGTTGAAAATATATTTAATGAATTAGGACTTACTTTAAGTAGTGCTACACTTGCATTTTACAAACAAGTAATTATTAATAATGGCTTACCATTTGAGCTAAAAGTCGATCCATTTTATTCTAAAAAAAATATTGATAGATTAAAAAAATCTATCGCTGAATTGGAAAAAGGTGAATACATTACAAAAGATGTTTTAAATGATTAAATGCTGGTCTAATGATGCTTGGGAAGATTTTTTGTATTGGCAAGAAAACGATAAACAAGTGCTAAAAAGGATTATAGAATTAATAAAAGACATTGATAGAAACGGCTATTTAGGGATAGGAAAACCGGAGAGATTAAGCGGTGATTTAGCTGGTTATTATAGTAGAAGAATTGATAAAAAAAATAGGATTGTATATAAAATCGCAGATGGGAAAATCCTAATCGCTCAATGCGGCTCTCATTATAAAGACAAATAAGCTTATAAATCTTCAAAATATTAAAAATTGTCAAAATTTAGCTAGTTTAACTAGCTAAATTCAATATGAAATTTTAATTAGAAAATCAAC
>NZ_JACGAT010000060.1:0-1776 GCF_020137635.1 Campylobacter sp. RM12642 | reverse complement strand
TTGATAAAGATGGCTTTTTTACAAGTGATTTTAATAAAGCCGCAGGTATTCCGGATAATTATAAAATCCACAGCGATACTTTAAAAAATCTAGTAGATAGAAATAACAATTCTTTAAGAGCATATAGAAAGTATTATGAAATTGATATAGCAAAAACTGTTAATAACGCTTATACACTTTTTAGCCAAGTTGTAAGTGAAGATTTTTTAAACTCTAAAGATTTTTTTAACACCGAAGATATAAAGCAATTTCCACAAGGTTATGTTATCAAAAAAGGAACTTTTGAAGTGACAAAAATATTGCAAAGTCCATATGAGTTTTCAAATGTTAATTTTGATAAAAAAACTGAAGATGTTGGTGGTATGTTTTTTCATTATAGAAATGAAGATAGAACTAAGCCAAATACCACTGTTTTTCGTAGTAAGGAAATATTAGAAGAAGATAAATTATATATAAGCAATTTTGACCCTGCTGAGAATAGATATAAAAACGAAAAGGGAGAATTTACAAGAGGCGGGCTTCTTATGGGATTTTTATCAAGCGATATAAGGGCAGTAATAGAAGCAGAGACTACTTATGATGGTAAATTTAGCGGTTATGATAGAAATATCAGTAGGCAAGATTTTCATGCATTTGATATGGCACTTGGAGCACAGCTTATTAGTAGGGGTGAAAATGGCTTTACAAGTGCTGAAGTTGAGCGTATGCCAAGATGGCTAAAAGATTATGTTAAATTTAATAGATTTGATAAGAGTTTAAAAGAAAGAAGTGCTTTTTCTTCTTACGATACATATTCAAAATTAATGTTTAGTCCTATAAAAGATGGTGATTTTGAGGGGAAAAATATCACAAGTGCCTTAGCTGGAAATAATAATCTTGTCTTAACTCCAGAGCAAATCAAAGCAGAAAGAGAAACTTTAGAAAAATTTATGAAAAAGATAAGAGAATTAATGGGTATAGAAAAACCTAGTAAAGAATCTAATATAATGAGTTTTGAAGATTTATTAAAATTAGCTTTTGGTTTTAGCCAAAAAATATAAGTTTATTTGATATGAAAGTTTAAATTCCTATTTCAAATTCCATTAATTTTAAAGGAATTTAAAATTATGAATTATTTAAAAATATTACGAAAAGTAACAAATATTAATAATATTTTTAATATTAAGTTTTATTTAAAATTTCTTAAGATATTATGAGATGTCATTTCAAAATAAAGGAGAGATAATGTTTAAGAAAACATTAAAAGTTTTATCTTTAGTTGCCGTTTTAAGCTTTTGTGCTAATGCTAATGATTTATTAGCAGATATTAGCAAAGGTGCTATAAGTGATAATTCATTAGGTGTTAAAGTTTTAAATACTGAAGAGATGAATAAAGTTCATGGCGGGTATATCGTAAGTTATTTCAATACTACATTTCATAGTGCAAATTTATTGCAAACAAATCATGTGGTATTGTTTGGTGATAATGAATTAGATAAAAGAGCAGTATATATGTATGGTTATGATTTTAAAAAAACTGATAATGCATCATATATGCAAAAAAATGCATTTAATGAAGCAATAATTGGATTAATGAATGGAGAATTGTTGGCAATTTCTTTTACTCAAACAAAAATTCCTCAATTTATAGGAAGTCAATATAGTTATAGTTATGATCCTAAAGCTGTAAATTATTATACTGGTAAAACTAGAGCTATTACGGGTAATTCTTGGCTTAGAAATTTAACACTTAACAAAGCTATTAGAAATGATATTTATATGCAAGCTATAAAAGAG
>NZ_JACGAT010000059.1:0-1781 GCF_020137635.1 Campylobacter sp. RM12642 | reverse complement strand
TCATTTCAACCTTTGATATCCAAACAAGCTCTCAAGAGCTCTTGAAATATTTATTATTACTCTTTAGTGTGAGTTAAAGAGTATGTACTCTAGAAAGGAGGTGATCCAACCGCAGGTTCTCCTACGGTTACCTTGTTACGACTTCACCCCAGTCGCTGATTTTGCTGTGGGCGGTAACTAGTTTAGTATTCCGACTTAAAGCACAATCAACTCCCATGGTGTGACGGGCGGTGAGTACAAGACCCGGGAACGTATTCACCGTAACATAGCTGATTTACGATTACTAGCGATTCCGGCTTCATGCTCTCGAGTTGCAGAGAACAATCCGAACTAAGACATATTTTATAGATTTGCTCCACCTCGCGGTATTGCTTCTCATTGTATATGCCATTGTAGCACGTGTGTAGCCCTGGGCATAAGGGCCATGATGACTTGACGTCGTCCACACCTTCCTCCTCCTTGCGAAGGCAGTCTATTTAGAGTGCTCAGCCGAACTGTTAGCAACTAAATACGTGGGTTGCGCTCGTTGCGGGACTTAACCCAACATCTCACGACACGAGCTGACGACAGCCGTGCAGCACCTGTCTCTAAGTTCTAGCAAGCTAGCACCCTCGTATCTCTACAAGGTTCTTAGGATATCAAGCCCAGGTAAGGTTCTTCGCGTATCTTCGAATTAAACCACATGCTCCACCGCTTGTGCGGGTCCCCGTCTATTCCTTTGAGTTTTAATCTTGCGACCGTACTCCCCAGGCGGTATGCTTAATCCGTTAGGTGCATTACTGAAATGACTAGCATTCCAACAACTAGCATACATCGTTTAGGGCGTGGACTACCAGGGTATCTAATCCTGTTTGCTCCCCACGCTTTCGCGCCTTAGCGTCAGTTAAGTTCTAGCAGATCGCTTTCGCAATTGGCATTCTTAGTAATATCTACGGATTTTACCCCTACACTACTAATTCCATCTGCCTCTCCCTTACTCTAGAATAGCAGTTTTGAATGCAGTTTAATGGTTAAGCCATTAGATTTCACATCCAACTTACTACTCCGCCTACGCGCCCTTTACGCCCAGTGATTCCGAGTAACGCTTGCACCCTCCGTATTACCGCGGCTGCTGGCACGGAGTTAGCCGGTGCTTATTCTTACAATACAGTCAGTATTCTTCTTGTAAAAAAGGAGTTTACGCTCCGAAAAGTGTCATCCTCCACGCGGCGTTGCTGCTTCAGGGTTTCCCCCATTGAGCAATATTCCCCACTGCTGCCTCCCGTAGGAGTCTGGACCGTGTCTCAGTTCCAGTGTGTCTGATCATCCTCTAAGACCAGATATGCGTCATAGCCTTGGTAAGCCATTACCTTACCAACTAGCTGATACAATATAGCCCTATCCCTTACCGAAAAACTTTCCCACCCTAACTTATGTTAGAGCGGAGTATAGAGTATTAGCACTCATTTCTAAGTGTTGTCCTCTTGTAAGGGGCAAGTTAGCTATACATTACTCACCCGTGCGCCACTAATCCGTCTAGCAAGCTAGACTTCATCGTTCGACTTGCATGTGTTAGGCACGCCGCCAGCGTTCACTCTGAGCCAGGATCAAACTCTCCATAATTTAAATGATTATTTTTTAATTATGAAAAATTAAAAAATAAATAAAATAATGAAGTGAATGATTTAAAACTTATATATAAGAAAGTTTTAAATGGCTCTTGATCACTTGTTTAGATATCAAAGATTGACGTTGAAATAATTGATATATTTAAAATTAACAATAAAACTATTTAAAATAAC
>NZ_JACGAT010000058.1:0-1954 GCF_020137635.1 Campylobacter sp. RM12642 | reverse complement strand
ACTTGAAGTAAAGTCATTGCCTACTTTAAAATTTCCTGTGATGGTTTTTGTTTCAGTATTTTCAATAATTACATTATTTGCAATATCTATTAAATTTGAATTTAAATCAGAATTTAAAAGCTTTAATTCACTACCTTTTATATCACCTTTGATACTAGAATTGCTAATATCAATATTATTAGTAGCTTCTATTTTGCCGATTAATTCACTATTATCTGTTTTTATGTTGGTAATAAGAGAATCTCCTGTTAGTTTTGAATTGTATATCTCTAATTCTTCCCCATCAACCAATGCTTCTATAATAGCACCACCTTTTATAATAACCTTAGTATTATCTTGAGTTGAAATATCATTTTTTCCTGGAATTAAAATAGTATCAGTTCCATATAATTTATTAGCTTTTATATATCCGCCATTTATAGTAATTTCTTTTGCAAAAATCCCACTATTTTCTACATTATTTATATAATTTACATTATTTAATTCTAATTTTGGAATTCTATTATATAAATCATTATTATTTAAAGCCCCAATTCCTGTATCTACTAATTTAGTATTATTAATAATTACTTCACTATCATAATGTAATGAAGAAGCTTGAGTAATAGCCGAATTAATTATCTCACTATCATTTATTGTAACCTTAGTATTATCCCAAATCGTAATATGATGTTTTGTAACATCCCAAGCATTATCATTAGATATTTTTACATTATCTAATTCATTTGTATTATAAAAATCAATCCTATTAAGATTTGAATCCAAAACTGCATTTTTAATAACACTATCTTTATATGTTGAAATTCCATTAGATTTTAATGTTATTTTATCTTTATCGTTATTTATAATTTGATGATTTTCAATAGTCAATGTGCCACTTGCTGTGATATTTTTATTATTGTATTTTGCATCATTTTTAATGGTAATATTTTTGGCATTTAAATCTGTGGTTAAAGTAGAATTATCTAAAATAAAATTATTAACCTTGCTAATATCAGAACTAATTGTAGTGCCATTTATAACTTCTAAAGTATTCGTATTTAAAGTAGCTTCTACTATAGAATTATCTACAACAATATTTCCACTAATATTTCCAAGCAATTTAGAATTAACAAAAGTAGTTTTATAGTTAAAATCACTATCTTTTATAGTTGAATTTGAGATATTAAGTATTAACCCTGGATTAAAAGGTTTGTTAGCATATTTAACATTATCTAAAGTAGTGTCTGTTAGAGTAATTGTAGTAATACCGTGATTACTACCTGAGCCCATAGTATTAATTGATATATTTTTTAAACTACCGCCGTTCATATTTAAAGTAGGGTTGTTTTTGCCGCTAGTATCTAATATAATTCCATATTGATTGTTATCTGCAACAGCTGATTTGCTTATATTCACATTATTTAAAGTTACATTACCCCTTATAACACCAGCCCACAAACTACCGCTAGAACTGATATTTAAATCACTTATCGTATGCTTAGTATTGTTTTCGCCTATATTAATATTACCTTTTGTATGAGTAATATCAGTTGGAGTTGTATATGTAGTGCTTGTTATGGTTGTATTAGTATTAATAGTTACTTTATTATTCACCAAAGGACTAATTAATCCACTATTGGTAGCATTTGCTACTGCATCAGCAAGAGCTAAATTACCCCCCCCCCACTAATATAAAAGTTATTAAAGATAATTTTATAGTTCTATTCATTTTCTCCCCTAAAAAATAAATGAAAAATGCTTTATTATAGTTAAAAATCAATATATAAAGGTTAATCAATTACTAACAAAATGGGGGGGGGGTAATTATAAAAATTAATATTTTTATAAATTTTTAACAATCTAATCAAAAGAATTTTAATATAAAAAATATTAAAAACTTTTAGGTTTAAGGTAAAAATAATAAGCTTTAAAAAACAATCGCTAATAAAAATACAAAAACTCATAAAAACAA
>NZ_JACGAT010000057.1:0-1992 GCF_020137635.1 Campylobacter sp. RM12642 | reverse complement strand
CTTTAAGGACTATTAATAGGCTTTTAAATATATAAAAAGTTGCTGCCGAAGTATTTTCATTCATTTATAGAATGTCAAAAGAAATGAAATGATTTTAGATTTATACAAAATCACTCTTAGTATAATTTATTTTAAAAACGAAATTGAATATATTTAAAGGTTTAAGGAATTTAAAAATTGATTTTAAATTCCTTATCTAAACTAGCAATTTTTACACATATTAAAGATTAAATCATCAAATCTTTTCACAAGTCTTACTTGCTCGTCTAATTCTTCACAATTATAAAGCTCTTCATATAAAGCTAAGATATCTTTAAATATACCTTCTTGCTCTTTTTTGATTGATTTTGCAATGTTTTCTTCTAATGATTTATTTTGTTTTAAATTCTTATTAAGCAAACACCTAATCGCATCATCTTTATAAAGTAATAAATGTATTTGTATAAATAAATTATTTTGCAATCTACCACTATTTTGAGCATTATTAAAGTTATTTTCAGATAATTTTTCATAAGAACTTAAAGTATCAAAAAACTGATTTGTTTTTTCTTGATTTTTATTGCTAATTTCTGAAACTTGATTTGAATACTCTAAACACTTTTTAACACTTTCTTTTAAAGAATTTATATTCAAATTAATAGTATTAGTAGCTTCTTCTGTATTATTTGCTAATTTTCTTACTTCATCGGCAACTACCGCAAATCCACGACCATGCTCACCTGCTCTTGCTGCTTCAATTGCAGCATTTAATGATAGTAATTGAGTTTGGTCTGTAATGTCTTTTACCATTTCAATAATTTTTGATATTTCATTTGTTTTTTCATTTAGACCATTGATTAAATCAGTAAATAAACCTATGTAATTTTGTAATTCATTTGAGCTTTTTGATAATTCTTTTACCATAGTTTGAGTAGTATGCGAATCATCTGCAATTTGTTTTGAAGAATTTAAAATGCTATTTAAATTAGTTTGATTTGTGCTTAAGCCATTTGTTAAAATATCAATTATACCTGAATCATTATTGTTTTGTTGAACTCTTATACTAAGCTCATTTAAGCGTTGAGTTTCTATACTTTTTGCAATTCCTAAAATAGCACTTACTAAATTATCAGCAGTGCTTTTAAATCTACCTTTTAAACCTACACTATTAATATTTCTATAAGTTGCACCAGAAAAAGCAACTTCAATAGAACTAGCAACTTCTCTTTGCCACACTTCTATTTGGTCTAACAAATTATTTAAATGATTTGCTAATATTGTGTATTTTTCGCCCTTTATACCAGTAACTCTTGATTCTAAATATCCATTTGAAGTTTGCTCTAAAACTTCTATAATTTTATTTAACGCTTCATCATTATTTTTATTAAATATACTCATTTTAGCCCCTGAATACCTATCATAAATTCGTTATAACCTTTATTTTCTTTTTTCAAAATATCTTCTATAATTTTCCAAGAAGCATCAACTCCTTGAGCTTTCTCAACTTCAAGCATTTTAGCATATAAAGCAATAATAACTTCTTTAGCTTTTTTACCCATTTTTCTTCTAACTGAATAATATCCTATCGTATTACCAGATAAATCATAAGATATGCTAATATTAGCAAATACCCAGTAATATCCACCATCAAATGTTCTGTTTTTTACGAAAGCATAAACTTCTTTTCTTCCTTTTAATTGTTGCCACAAGTATCTAAAAACAGCCTTAGGCATATCTTTATGTCTTACAACATTATGTGGCTTATTTAAAACTTCATTTTCTGTTGAACCTATAATTTTTAAAAAAGATTCATTAGCATAAGTAATATTACCTTTAATATCTGTTTTACTAACTATAAAGTCATTATCTAATAGTTCCTTTTCCATTTTTCCCCAATCTTTTTTTAGATATTTTTGTATCAAAAAATAATTTTATAATATCTTCATTATTGTAAAATAGAGATATTATATTTTTGTAAATTTATTATCGTGAAATAAATTTTATTACTCAAAC
>NZ_JACGAT010000056.1:0-2063 GCF_020137635.1 Campylobacter sp. RM12642 | reverse complement strand
TAGTGGTATTTATAAAGTAAAAAAATAAAAATTATTAGATTTTAAATAAGAAGGTAATGAAAGTATAAAACAAGTTCAGTATATTATTTTTTGACTTAAACATACTTTAAATAACTTTTTAAGTAACTTAAAACTATAAACTGTAAAAGGATAATAATGGGAAGAATTAGTAGCACTAATTTAACAAATAAAGATATTAAAAAATTACAAAATAACAATAAAGCATATATTAAATGTGTTGGTAATCCAAAAGAACTATATCTAAGAATTTATCCTAGTGGTATGAAAACATTTTGTATTAGGTATAAAAACAAAATGATAAAACTTCATGAATTTAGAGAAAATATATACTCTATAAAAGAAGCAAGAGCTGATGCAATTAAAATATTAAGAAAACTACTTATTGATGAAAACTACAATTTAAGCATCAATAGGGTAAATTACAATTTTAGTATTTTATATAAACAATATATAAAAATAGTTCAAAACAAATGTAGAAATGAAAGATATGTAAAACAAATAATGCAAAGAATTAATAAATACCTTTTACCCAAGTTGGGAGATAAAAACATTGCAGATATTAAACATAGTGAATTATTAGATATACTAACTAGTATATATAATCCAGCAAATAAAAATAAAAGTAGAATTGATATAATACACAGGCTAATATCATATTTAAAATCAATTTTTGATTTAGCGATAGCAGATAATTACATACAAAATAATCCAGCAAATAATTTAAAAGAACACTTTATTACTTTAAAAGAATTTAATAAAATTAACTCTCGTGATGGCAGAAGACCTGCTCTAATAAATAATGAAGATATAAAAAATTTTATAAAATGCCTAAAAGAAAATAATAAAATTGATTTAAATATTAAATATGCAATATTTTTACAAATTCTCACTGCAAATAGACCATTTAACACAGTATCTGCGAAATGGAGTTATATTGATTTTAAAAATAAATTATGGACTATTCCAGCAAGTGAAATGAAGAATAAAAATGAACATACAATAGCATTGAATACATATATGATTAAAATTTTATCTGAATTAAAATCAATTTCAAAAAATAATATTTATGTATTTCCTTCAAAATACAAAAATAAGCACATATCAACAAATACTATAAGTAAAGCTATTAGAGAAACTTTAAATTATAAATATTATGGAAAAGTAGTCCCTTATGGATTTAGAAGCACTTTTAAAACAATATGTAGTTTAAATATTACCACTTTAAATAGTATGGGTATTAGTGAAAAAGTAATTGAAGAAGTTATGGATCATTCTACAAAAGGCATAGCGATGCATTATGAAAGAAGTAGATCATCTATAAAAGAAAAAATGATTTTAATGCAATGGTATGGCGACTATATTAACAATATAGAAAAATTATTATAAAATAAGAAAAAATAGGATTTTGCTATGATGAATTATGATGACTGGAATGAAGTTAAAAAGAAAACAAATGATAATAATAAACATAAAAATATAAAACTTGGGGAAGTTTATTGGGTTAAAATAGGATTAAATATAGGTTATGAAGTTTATGGCAAAGGTAAAGATTATGCTAGACCTGTGCTAGTGATTAATAAGCTTTTTGATAGTGCTGGTAATAGGCTGTTTTTAGGTGTTCCTTTAAGTTCTAAAGTATATGGAAAAGCTAATAAATATCGTTATGTTTTTGATAGTAATGGAAGCTTACAAACTGCTTTATTATCTCAAATTAAAGTGTTTGACAATAAAAGAGTTATGTATCAAGCTAAAATTAAATTACTAAAAAATGATTTTTTAAATATAAAACAAATAATTATAAATGAAGTAATAAATTAACCCCACACCTAAAAGGTGGGGGAAACCCGAGCCATTATCTTGCGATAAGGGGGCGACTAACCCAAAAAGGGTGAAACATTTTTATTATAGTATTTGTTTAGTTAATTTGCAAATAGCTTATATAATGTTTGTTTAATTCTTTTATTTTAGTTACTTTTAAATTAACTTTTGTAATTAAATTACCATATTATCTTTATTAATAAGCTTTTATGTATTTAAAAAAT
>NZ_JACGAT010000055.1:0-2226 GCF_020137635.1 Campylobacter sp. RM12642 | reverse complement strand
TAGTGGGGGTTTGAGAATTAAAGTCTATCCCACATATTCACCCCCAAAATATCGCCTAAATCATCTAAAAATATTTCTATATTGTAAGGCTCGATACCAAAGTTTAAAAGCTCCTTGCCTAAATAAATTTGTGTAAATATTCTAGGGCTTGTTTTTCCATTCTTTTCATACACCTTAAACATATCAGCCCCGTGAAAAGCTCTATTTCTAATCATTCTATAAAGGTTTAAAGCAATTTGCACTTGTATATGTGTATAAATTCCATCTTCTCCTTTATATAATTTAATTCTATCTTTATTATTAGAGCAGTATTTTCTAAACTCAAATCCTTTACTATTAAAAACAATATTTTCTAATTTTTCATCAAATATAAGCCTAATCAAAGCCCCTAAACTAGGAGCGCTATGACCTTCGCAAATGCTTATATATTCATCTAAAACTATATTTTTTACTCTTTTTCTTATTTCGTTTTCAATAGCTAAAATTTTGCCACTAATATGCTTTATAAATAGTATATTTTCAATCATTTTAACCTACCTTTAAGCAAATATTAATCAATTTTGTATAACATCTCATCACATCTTAGGGGCGGATGGGTCGCCCCCCGCTTTTGCGGGTCTTTCATCAAAACTTTTCACAAATATTTCACATTTTTTAATTTTGTTGACTTATTAGAATAAAAAATGTTAATATATTTCCGACAGTTCCCTAAGAGCCTCTTAACAATGCGCAACCCTTAAGGACTTTAAAAGCTGATTATGGATAAAAAAACATATAATAAACCCCACAGAACTTGGCAAGAACAATTAGAATTGTTAAGATCTAAAAATTTAACTATTTTAAATGAAGATTTTGCTTTAGAAAAATTAAGAAATTTAAATTATTACAGATTAAGTGCATATTTTTTACCTTTTTATGATGATAATAAGAATTTTATTAAAAATACCATTATAGGCAATTGTAGAAGTAATGTCGTTTGGCACTTTATTTAAAATAAAACACCAATATGAAAGAAAAAACAATAAATATTATTAAATAACTAAAATTGTATTAAGACTTTTTTCTCGGTAGCGTTGTTTTTAGATAATCAATATGTTCTGCTAAATCTTCTCTTATTTTCATATGCATTGGATCAAGCACAAAATGAAGCCCTTCTTTTCTAGCTAATTTAGCAGCAGGGACAAAATCACTGTCTCCAGAAATTAACACTATTGTATCCACCAATTTTTTATAGCTTAAATGAGCAACATCTAAACCTATTTTCATATCAATACCCTTTTGTTTTGCTTTATAATGTAAGTCATCAGCACCAATATCATCAAATTGTATTTTACCCTTTAATAAATCATCATATTTATCGCTATTAATTTGCCATTTTGCATTTTTTTCATCTAAATATCCAAACCTAAGTGCAAAACAAGGTAAATTTATAATTTCTTTGTGAAGGTTATTTCTTAGTTCAGCTACAGGACTATTTGATAAATCAATAGATTTTTTACTTATTGGATTATGGCATTTTTTCATAAGCGGCTTACAATCATAAAAATATATTCTATAAAGCATTTCAAAGTCCTTATCAATATGCTTCATACAATGTATTTGCAAGGCTTTTGCTAGTGTCTTGTAATCCAAATCTTGAGTTCTTACTTTAAAAAATTGACAATACATTTTGATATAAAACTCACCATCAACTAATATTGCAACTTTTCTTTTCATTATCTTCCTTTTTTAAGCCTAGGTCAAGAACGCCTAGGCTTTAATGCTAAGGGTTTGCTAGTTTATAAATGTCTTAAACAGGTACTGCCAAAGCATATTGAACCCATTCTAAAAATTAACAGTTAATGATTAGTAATTAAATATTCAATGTTCAAGCATTGATTAAGTCCTTTATAACACACAAATATTTCACATTTTCACAAGTTTTTCACAAAATCCTAATTCTAATTTCAAATTCCGTGAAATTTCGCACTCTCAAATCCTATTCATTTCGGTTAGCTCGTTTAAAAACGAGCTAACACAAGGCTTTTTACGATTTTTTCCTAACAGAAAAAATCACAAAAAGCCACCTATCCCCACATCACAATCACATTTTTAAAAATTTTTTCACATTACCCCTAAAGTTATTTTTTAGCACACCGATATAGTTGTAACTTGATAAGGAAATCAAGACAATTATTTTTTTAAGGAGAAAATTATGGGATTCAGAATTAACACAAACGTGGCGGC
>NZ_JACGAT010000054.1:0-2344 GCF_020137635.1 Campylobacter sp. RM12642 | reverse complement strand
CACAGGATATGATTATCCACCATTTGATTATATAGAAAATGGTGAAATTGTAGGATTTGAGATTGATTTAGTAAGAGCAGTAGCAAAGGAGTTGGGTATTCAGGTTGAGCCTGTTACAATGCCATTTGATGGGCTTATTGCGGCTTTAAAAGTGGGTAAAATTGATATTATTTCAGCAGGTATGAGTTATACTTCACAAAGAGCTAAAAATGCTGAATTTACAAAAAGCATATTTGATAGCAAAAATTATTATTTGAAGTTAAAAGGAAATGATAAAATAAATTCTTTAGATGATTTATCAAATGGTGCAATAATTGGGGCAAAAATAGGCACTCTTCAAGCTGACGAAATAACTAATTTAAAAGGTGTTAAGCCGTATTTAAACGAAGAATATATAGTGCTTATTAATTCTACTTTAAATGGTAAAATTGATGGTTTTGTAATGGAAGAGCCAGTCGCTAAAAGTTATATGAAAAAGTATCCAAATTTAGAAGTTTTTGCTACTTCTAGTATTGAAGGAATGAGCCTAGCTTTTAAAAAGGGTAATACAAAATTAAGAGATGATTTTGATAAAACTATTGAGAAATTTAAGCAAGATGGAACTTATTTAAAATTATTAGAAAAATATAATTTAAACTAATCCTTGAAAAAGGATTAGTAAATTCTTTCGCCTTTTAGCCAAGTTTGATGAACTTTTATATCTTTTATTTTTGTTTTATCAATACTAAAAATATCATTATCTAAGACAATAAAATCAGCGCTTTTACCATCTTCAATAGTTGTGCAATTTTTTAGCATTAGGATATTTTGTGAGTTTTTAGTTAGCATTAAAATTGCATCTTCAACTGATATTTCTTCATTTTTATTATAGTTTTTGCCGTTAGGATTAGTTCTTACAACAGCTGCATTAATACTTACAAATAAATTAAAAGGCTCGTGATGAATTGTAGCTGGTGCATCACTTGAAATGCTTAAATCTAAATGTTCTTTTAATGTGTTTAAAGCACAAATTGAATTAAATCTATCATCTTCTAACGCATCTTCATAGCTTGTATATTCAGCGTATTGAAATATTGGTTGTGTGCTTATAGCAATTTTTACTTTTAACTTTTTTATTTTTTCAATATGTTTTAAATTTAGCATAGAAGCATGCTCAAATCTAACGCTAGGATAATCTTTTAACCAATTTTCATAGCTTGTAAGATTATCAATTACTATATCTATAGCTTTATCTCCCATTAGATGAAAACTTATTTGGCAATTATTATTTTTGGCAAAATCAATGGCTTCTTTAATTTCATTAATATTACATACTAAATCCCCATAATTGTCGCTATTTTTATAAGGTTTATGAGTAAATGCAGTTTGTGATGAAATAGTGCCATCTACAAAGAATTTAATTCCATTAGTTTTAATATCTTCTAAGCTTTTAAATAAGCCAAATTCTTTAGCGTCTTTATAAACTTGATATAAACTAACTCTTTGTTTTAAACCCATATTTTTTGCTAATTTATATAATTCATAAGCTTTTAAAGGTTTAGAATAACACATCATATCGCTAATATTTACTATTCCTAAACTTGCATAAATTTCGCCTAATTTTACTAATTTTTTTGCTTCATCTTCTAAGCTTTCTTTTTCCATTGCATTGCGAATTAACATAGATGCACCTAAATCATACATAATACCATTAGGAGTGCCATCTTCAAATCTGCCTATTTTTCCACCTTTAGGCTCTTTTGTGTCTTTTGTAATATTTGCTAGCTCTAATGCTTTAGAATTGCAAACGCAAGAATGACAGCAACTTCTTAATATAAAAATTGGTTGTGTTGAGCTTATCAAATCTAAATCTTTTATAGTAGGAGCTCTTTTTTCATCTAGTTTTGATTCATCATAACACCAACCTTTAATCCATTTATTTTCCTTACCATAATTTGGTGAAGTTTTTAAAAATTCTATTAATTGTGGAATATTTGTCACATAAGGTTTAGTGCAAGCTAGACTATCTATTATTTGTGATACATATGTTGGATGCGTGTGAGTATCGCTTAATGCAGGAATAACGCAGGCATTTTTTAAATCTATGATTTTATTGCAATCATTTCTATTTACATTATTGATTTCACAAAATTTGGAGTTTTTTATACTAAATTCGCTTATAAAATCATTTTCGTTTTTACCTGTAAAAACTTTAGCATTAACAAAACCTATTTTCATAATCTATTCCTTTATGTTACATAATGTTACATTTTTTATATTTAATTTAAAATTAGACATATTATAATTAACATATTTTACTTTTTTGATTATTATAAGTCATATTTTTAAGGAGGACAAATGGAAC
>NZ_JACGAT010000053.1:0-2414 GCF_020137635.1 Campylobacter sp. RM12642 | reverse complement strand
CGACTTTAAATCAAGTAATACAATCTTTAGTGGAGATATAACTGCAAATAAATTATTAAGCGATGAAAAAAGCACTTTTCAAGGTAATGTTAGTGCTGATAGCATAAGTGCAGTTGGTTCTACATTTGAGCAAACTCTAACTATTACAGGCGATAGTAAAAACAATGTCTTAGATAATGCTACATTAAATCAAGGCATAGTAATTGATAACAAAGATGCACAAGTAAGTGTGATAAATGGCTCAGAAATCAAAGGAGAAATAAAAAACGAAGGCTTTATAAATGTAGAAGAAGGCTCAACAGTATCAGAAAAAGTAACAGGTAGTGGTATTTTAAAAACCGATGGAGCTTTTTATGAAGATAATGTAAGTATGGGTAAGATTGAAGGAGAGAACAATACCTTTAAAGGCGATGTAATTATTACAAATACAAATACCGAAGTAAAAGCTGATAATAATACCTTTTTAGGCAATGTATCAGTAAATAATGGTAAACTTAGTGCTACTACTAATAACAACTTTAAAGACATTAATGCTAATAATATTGATTTTATAAACGATGATATAAAAACAACCGATGAAATAAAAGCTCAAACAATAAAAGTAGATGATAAGTTAGTAATTAAAAATATAGATTTAAAAACAACTTCTATTAGTGCAAACAAAGGAGAGATTACAAACTCAAATGTATTCTTAAATAATACTAATGAAGGCTCTAAAGATACTAAAGTATTTTTAAAAGGTAAAGATGATAATGCTAGTAGTGTATATGATAAAGCAGAAATAACAAGTGGAGATTACACTATAGAAAAATCAGCTATTAAAGGTGGTATTAGAGCTAATAACTTAACTACAACTAATTCAAAAATAGTAGGGCAATTAGCAGTAAATAATCTAAACGCTACTCATTCTACTTTTTATATAACAGGTGGTGGATATAATACTTCTTTATATAATCACTTTAGTGGAGCAATCATTGCAAGATATGGTGCAAGTGGCTTTAATAATATAATTAATATTTCTAATACAAACTTAGGCTTATTAATTAATGGCTATGTTCCTATTGCAATTATTAATAATACTAACAACTCAAATACTACTAATTCAAATTCTACAAGAGCTGATATGATAGCTATAACACCTAAAGTAGTTAATAAAGACTTCTTTAAGATAACTTATACAACACCTATTTCAAGTGTATTATTATCACCTAATCTAGTTCATTATACAACTATGCAAGATGAGAATGGAACTAAAGAAGTTTGGAGTGTAGGTTTAGCTGGTAAAGAATTAAGCAAAGATGAAATCCAAGCAATAATTGATGGTAAAGGCAATGTTAATTACACTACAACAGAATTAATTAATAAAAACTATAAAGATTATTTTATGAGTGAATTATTAGACGATAATACAAAAGCTGAATTAAAAAGCATAATTAATACACCTTATTATGTAGCAAAAAATCAAGCAGATATTTTAAATGATAGATTTACTTATCTAAGAGATGATATTAAAAATCACGGCTTTTGGGTGAATAATTCATATAATTATTTAAAGACTAATTATAATGATTTAAGAAACAAAGGCACAAGCGTTGGTATAGATAAGAATATAAGCTTAGATAGATTTAATCTAACTTATGGAGTATTTGCAAATATTTCAAGATTAGAAATAAATAAAGCTTTAAGCTCTTCTACTAATGTAAGGTCATTTGGAGCTTATGCTTCTACTAATTTTTATAATGGAAGCTTTATTGATTATTCTTTAGCTTATGTAACATTAAAAAATAAATTTGAAGCTAAAAAGATTGATTTATATACTACTAATTACTTAGACTTATATCAAATAGGTTTAGGCTTAGGACATAGATTTAGTATAAATAATAATTACTTAGAGCCTAATATTAAATTAATAGCTACTAGATTTAAGGACTTAGACTTAAAAGGAACTAATGCAAGTATAGAAACTAAAAAAGGTCTTCAACTAGTATAAAAGCAGGAGTTAAAGCAGGAGTTGAGTTTAACAAAAACTTTAGCTTAGTTACTGAATTACAATACTTTAAAGACCTAAATGCTCTTTCAAAAAGTAAAGTAGTAGCTCTTTTAGAAAACAATCTTAACAATATCCAAGATAGTGGCTTGAATGCTAAAATAGGATTTTTAGTAAAACCAAATTCTAAACTAGACATTAATGCTGATTTTACAAAGAATATTTCTAATGAGTTTGATACAGGATATAGATTAAACTTAGGATTTAGCTATAAGTTTTAATTAGAACTTTAATAAAGTTCTAATTAACTTAGCTTTATTCTAAATACAAAGCTATTTCATCTGATATTAAATAGTTTTTATTAAATACTTTATTATCTTTTATAAAAACTAAATCTTTTAAATCATCTAATTTCTTTTTATCTTTT
>NZ_JACGAT010000052.1:0-2818 GCF_020137635.1 Campylobacter sp. RM12642 | reverse complement strand
AATCTAACTTAAGCAACGAATATTTAAAGCTTTCAATTTATTTTAAATCACTTAATTATTCACTATAAAAGTAGCTTTAATTACAAACAAGAACTATAATAAACCTATGCAAAGTAATTTTAAATTTATGCTTTTAATAGTTTCATTAGGTTCATTTTTAAGCACATTAGCGCTTAATCAAATTCTACCGCTTTTACCATTTATTATGCAAGAATATGGAGTGAGCGGAGATAAGATTAGCTTATATAGTGGTTTAGCTTATGCTGGTAGCACACTTACTATGGCGTTGTTTGCACCATTATGGGGTATTTTAGCTGATAAATATGGTCGTAAAAAAATGCTTTTAAGAGCTAGTTTTGGTATGGGCTTGTGCTTGTTAATTAGCGTATTTTTAAAAACCGCAGAATCATTTATAATACTTAGATTTATTATGGGATTTTTTTCTGGGTTTAACCCTGCTTGTATTGCATTAATAGCTGTTAATGCTCCTAAAGATGATGTGAATGTATCTCTTGCAAAACTTAGCTCATTTCAGATAACAGGCTCGCTTTTAGGACCATTGTTTGGTGGAGTATTAATGCACTTTTTTGATTTTAGAGTTCAGTTTGCAATATCGGGATTTTTATTAATTAGTATATTTTTATTGATATTGTTTTTTGTAAAAGAAGATTTTACTCCAGTTCCTAAAGGCGAAAAAATAAGGCTTGATAAAGGCTTGTATTCATTTGTAATAGTTTTGTGTTTAGCTTCGTTTTTAGTGCAGTATTCTCAAACATTTATAGGTCCTATAATCGGCTTATTTGTTTCAAAATTAGTAGATCATAAAGAATTAGCTACAGGTTTTTGCTTTAGTTTAGCAGGAATTGCTAGTGCTATATTTGCTCCGAAATTATCAAAATTAGCAAAAGATTATGGAGAAGTTAATTTAATTTTAATTAGCACTTTTGCTTTGTTTATATGTTTAATATTGCATTATTTTACTAGCCATAATTTTTGGTTATTTTGCTTAGTTAGGTTTATAACCGGTATTAGCTTTTGCTCTATTATGCCTAGTGTTTATTCTATGATAAGAAAAAAGATACCCAAACAAATTAGCTCAAAAATATTTGGAATAAATCAGAGTTTTTACGGATTAGGTGCGTTTTTTGGTAGTTTAAGTGGTGGGTATTTTTATAACTTATATGATGAAAAAGTGTTTTTTATTTGTGCTAGTTTTATTTTAGCTAGTTGTTTTTTAGTTTTCTTTTATAAAAGAATAGGTTCAAAATAAAGTAGGGCATCAAGTTTAAATTTTGGAATAAATGAGAGTTTTACGGATTAGGTATATTTGTGCTATTACTTTTTATAGGATAAACACTATATAATGAAAAAAGTTTTTTTATACTTATTTTGAGCTAAATTAATTTAATAGTTTTGATGGATACATAAGAAGACTTTTTAGTCTTCTTTTAAATTATTAGCTATTTTTGCTGCTAATTTTAATTTATCATTATCAAAATGAGTATAAATTCTTGAAGTATTAAGCGAAGCATGCCCTAAGGCTTCTTGGACTAATAACAAATCTTTTTCTTTTTTATAAAGTAGGGTAGCAAAACTATGTCTTAACATATGAGCTCCATTTTTTTCTTTGCGAATACCTGCTGCTAATAATACATTTTCAATTAATCTTGATATATAAGCTTGAGTTAATGGCTTACCTTGTTTATTTGTAAATAAGTATTGATTAGGTTCGGCGAAATTATTAAAATATTCTAAATGCTCTTTAATGGAATTTATATTTAGTAAAACCACTCTATATTTATTACCTTTAGCATGAATTCTAAGGCTTATCAAATCATTTTCATAGCTAATATCTTTTAACCTTAATCTAAGAACTTCATTAACCCTTACTCCAGTAAATAATATGATTTTTATAGCAAGTTTATTTCTGTCTTGATTACTTTTAAACTCATAATTATTTAGAGTATTTAAAAATGTTTTCATTTGCTCTTCACTCATAAATTCTGGTAGTTTTTGTCCTGATGATGAGTTTAATCCTGACCAGTTTTTTAACTCTATTTCATAAACATAAGAACTATCATCATCTTTATTTTGTGAACTTAAAAATTTAAAAAAATTAACTATAGCGATTTTGTGATTTTTTTTACTCGCATCACTAAGACCTGCTGTTATACTTGATAGAATTTCAATTACTAATTCTTCATCAATTAGTTTTAGAGAGTACAGCTTATAGTGAATTATTTGCTCGTAAAATTTTTTAATAGGGTTAAAATAAGTATTTACACCAATCATTCCTATATTTCTTGATTTTTTAGCTAACTCATCTAATTCTTCTATAGTGAAATTATTTTTACTTAAAGCAATATTAATCTCTCTTAATTCTTCTGCTTTTTCAAGTAGTTTATTTGATAAAGAATTTAATTTAAATTTAAGAAATTTAGCTATCCAAAATAAAAATGATTTTGAAAAATTGTCTTCACAATCTAAAGGGTATTTCATAATTGTTCCTTAAAATAAGTTGTTTAATATAGAAAAAATTATAATAAAAGAAGATTATATTATAAACTTAGTTTTCAATATAAATTTAATATGTAAAATTTTATTAAAAATAATAATAAAAAAATATGATAATTTTACATAAAATAATACATAGAATAATATGATTATTTTTATAAATATACTAAATATCGTATAAAATATCAAAAATTATTTATATATTTTATTAAAATAATTAATATAGAAATAACTCAAATTTATATTAAGCATATAAAAAATAGTTTGAAAATTATATTACATATATAAATTAAATTCTAAAACC
>NZ_JACGAT010000051.1:0-3256 GCF_020137635.1 Campylobacter sp. RM12642 | reverse complement strand
ATCTCATTACAAATATTTTTTAGCCTAGCTGCATCATCATCGCTCAACCCAAGCAAATCTACAATCGCACCTATATCATCCTTTAAATCTTCTTTTGTTATTTGCTTAATATCACCAAGTGTATCTATTCTGCTAGCAACTAGAAATAAAATCAAATTATAGTTGTGCAAATCCTCTATTTCTTCATTTCTAGCACTCGCCATATAAAAATCATCAACGCTTTTAATATTTGAAGCATTTGAGTTTAATTCTAATCTTTTATCACATAATACCAATATATCAGGATGATGTTTTTCCACCTGATTTAATATATGAACATATGTTGTTTTATGAAAATCTTCTAGCAAAACTTTTGCTATTTCATCACTTTGGCTTTTTTCATTTTCAATTTTTCTAAAAATTACTTCATTTATATATGACATAGCTGCTTTTCCTATCTTTGTGTATTTACAATATATAGTAATCCATCGGATTTCTCATCTAAATATCCTAGCTTTCTAAGCTTTTTTATAAATCTTTTTTTATTGTTTTTAAAATCACTCTTTAGACTTTCATCATAAATATATCTATCAGATATAAAAATGTTATATTTATCATAAATTACGCTTAAAAACTTATCTAATTCCATTTTAATATCTACATTTAAAAACACCAACAAAGCTATTAATTCTTCACTTAATAAATATCTAAAAGCATTGGTGCCATCTCTACTAACTAATCCAGCGTCTTTAAATAGCTTTCTTAAAACTCCTGAAAAGTTATTTTTATACTCTGTTTTTATTATGTCAATAAGATAGGTTTTTACGTTATTTAAATCATTGTAAAAAACATAGTCTTTATCAACTTCTTTAATAAAGCTTTCTAGCTCATGCAGATCACAACATGTAGAGATTTGTATTATGTTGATTATGCAACTTAAAACACCTTCTTCGTTAATCTTATAAACATCTTTTGAATATCTCCTAGCTTTGCAGCTTTTTGTATTTAGTACTTCTGTTGGAATCTGTGTTTTGTCATTATTGTTGTTTAAAATTTTTGATTTATATACAATAAACATACCTAAATATAAAGCTATTAAATTTGAAATCATAGAAAAAAGATCTTCGGTAACTATATTGGATTTTAAAAGATGAATCAAATCTTTAGCTAAATTCTCAAATACAATTTCACACCCACTAATATTTATTGAGTTTTTGTTTAAAACTTGACTGCTATCCACATCGCTTAAAGAACCGTTATTAAGTAAGCTAATTAATTTTTCCCACCTTAAATCTGCGTTGTTTTTATATCTATATAATATCAATTCTTTTAGCTCATTTTTATAAGCATTGTTTTCAAGATTGCAAAAGCCTAGGTATAAAAGCTCTCCACCTCTTGCAAAAAAATTACGCCTATCATCTGCATATAAACCAAAAACCATATTTAAAGAAAATGGATGTAAGGACTTCATCTTTTTTGCATTAGGGTTTATTAGTATTTGCTCTATACACTCAAGTAGTGTATAAAATTCTTTATAGTCCTTAAAGTTTGATTTAAGATATGAAAAATCCTCTTCGCATGACTGAATAAGACTATCAAAGCTATTATGTATTTGATAGACATCTAAAAGTGTGTCTATTTTTTTATGATTTAATTTTTTTATAACTGACTCATTAAACATATTTTCTTGATTTGATCTACATATGTTTAAAAATTCTAAAAATATAAACTCCTTATCTTGAGTATCTAAAAATCTATGTCCAAAAAAATAATTAAAAAAACCAAAACCATCAATATTTCTAGCTTTGCTAAAATCATATATGTCTTTTAAAATACTTAATAAATCCCTATCCATAACTATTACCTGCTTTTTATATTAATATTAGTAACCTTATCTTCACCAGTAGAGTAATCTACTTTAAATACTGAAATTTTATTGTTTTTAAAGTGTGATTCTTGATTGATTTGACTTATTATTTTAGTTTTAAAGCCAATAACCCTTTCATAATACTCTCTAGAAAAACTAATAGGAAGCATTCCATTAGCAACTCTCATCAAAAACTCAAACATATGCAAATCTAGCATTAACTCTGCATTGTAGCTCGAAAATTTTAAAAATATTTTTGGTACATAATCACTTGAAACACTATCTTTTTTAAACTTGCTAATAATCTCTAAATCATCAACTGAGATTTTTATAAAAAGTTCATTTGAATGTTTATGATTTGTTTTTACAAAATTTTTTACTATAAAAATCTCCCCACCGCTAGCTTCTAGTAAAGCACCGGTAAACACCCTGTTAAGTCCCGAGGATAGCTCAGAAATTATATCACTATCTATATCTAGCTTATTTTCATCTTTTGTTTTATCTAGTTTAAAAATAATATTGTTTTCATAACTTTCTTTATGATGATAAATACTCAAATCGTTAAAGTCTAAACCATTTTGTTTGATTTTCCTAAAAAAGAGAAATTTTTTAAAAAAATTAAGACTGCTAAATAATTCATTTTGAATTTGCTCTTTGTTATCGTTATTGCTGTTAAAAAAGCTATCTTTTATTTTATAAAAATTTTCAAAAGTGATGTATTTGTTATCCAAAAGCTTGGCATATAAATAATTGTTTTTTATATCTCCATACATTAAAAAATCATCTATTGTATTATTTGTCTCATATCCTATTTTAAATTCTTGCAAATAATTATAATGTTTGTATTTGGAATCTTCTACATTATTAAGATTTTCACCAAAAAGGTTATTGTAAATACAAGCATCTAGTTTGGGTTTATTTTTCATAGCATTAATAGCTTCTTCACAACTTTCAAAATACTGTAATTTTCTTTCATTTTTTTGATATTTCTTAACCCCTAAAATAACGTTAGCAACAAGGTCAAATAACTTTCTAGTGGTAATAAAGTTATGATTATAATCGCATTGTTTAATCAAACTTACCACTTGTTCTTTTATTTTTTCTAGCTCTTTTATATTTTCATGTATAGGACAAAAAATACTATCATCGCTTAAACTCGGGCAATCAACTTCATATTTTTTAAACCTATTAAGAATAACTTCTATAATTTTTTCTATCTTAAAAGCAGAACCTAAAGAACTTAAGTGCCAAAAATAAAACAAATCATTTTGAGCATAGTTCTCAATCGCATTTAAAATTTCGTTTCTTAAACCTATCTCACCGCATTCTTCAAGACTATCAAGCAAAATCCCATCATTTGCTGCTATAAAATAATATTCATTTTGAGTTTTTGTTTTTAATTTGTTTAAA
>NZ_JACGAT010000050.1:0-3542 GCF_020137635.1 Campylobacter sp. RM12642 | reverse complement strand
GAAAAGCAAAACTATACGATAGATGGAAAATTTTTTAAAAGTGTAAAATTGATAGTTGATAAAGAAGTGCAAATATATGAAAATTATAAAAAATATGAAAAAATTTTTGAAGAAGAAGCTTCAAAATTACCAACTAGACTTAGCAAAGATAAGCTAATAAATTATGATATTTATGGTTATTTTGTGCCTTGTAACTATGCAAAATCATATATGTCTTTTAGAGAGCTAAAAATCCCAGAGCATCCTGATTTTGATAGAATTTCTAATTCCTTTGCTAGGTTATTTGTTGATAATTATTATCTTGATTTAGGTAATTATTCTAGCAGTGGTAGTTGCTCTAATGATGTTTATAAAAATTATTTAAATAAATTAAAAGGAGAATTAAAATGAGTTGTAGTTTAGAATACACATTTTTATTTTTAATATAATTATTTGAATTAATTTTTCATAATTAAATATATTAAACAAAATATTTTTATATTAATTATGCAAAAAAATATCAAGAAATATTCTTATTTTTAAATGAAGTAAAAAAGCAAATATTAATAAGATACAACTAGCTAAATATAACTAAAAGAATTTAAATTAGTGATAAAATCACAAGTATTATCTGATATAAAATAAAACATTTTGTTACAAGGAAATTAAAGTGGAAATTATCAATAAAAAGTGTGATATTTGTTCTTGTAAAATCTCAAAATTAACTTATAAAAAAGATTTAGGATTTATTAGTCTAAAATGTCCTAATTGTAATGCCTTGTATAGATTAAAAGACAAAATGTCTTTTGTTATGATAGATGCTGCTTTAGTGGATATTTCTCGTTGGGTTTGTGCATTGCTTTCTATTGTGCCTATTGCTTTATTGGATAAATTTATTAATAGCAGAATTATTCAAGTAGCAATATGGTTTTTAACTTTTTTGATTATTGCAAGTATTTTTTCATTCATTCATGATTATTTAGAATTGTTTATATTTTCAAAATTTGTTTTATTTGATAATAGTGAAACAATTGAAATTAAAAAATCTAGGTTAAGCAAATTAAAAGACTTTATGATTAATCTTAGTAAAAATATAAATATATTTTATAAAAAGTGCGATATTTGTTCTTGTAAAATCTCAAAATTAACTTATAAAAAAGATTTAGGATTTATTAGTCTAAAATGTCCTAATTGCAATGCTTTTTATATTTTAAAAAGCAAAATTAATGGCTTTTCTTTTAGCAATGCTTTGAGCGTTATTTTTGGTTTTATTAGCGCTATTATTACAATAATTTTTGCCACTTCAAATAAGAATTTAGCTAATGAAAATTTTGTATTTTTTATCTTTATATTATTTGCGATTTTTTTAATATCTATCGCTATTTTTTCTATTATTGAGCGTTATTTGAATATATTTATATTTTCTAAGTTTTTCTTGGTTGAAGATTTGAGTAAAATCAAAGCTAAAAGTAAAACAATAATAGACTATATTTTAAGCAAATTTAAATTCTTATAAATCATCACAAGTTTTAATTTATCTACACTATTGATAGGTATTCAATGCTTGTTTTAATGATTGCTTAAAGCTTTCTTGCAATGTTTTTGGTTCTAATATTTTTATATCAGGCAACCAACTTTTAACAAATCTTAATATTTCAAGCTCACTTGTATATTGTATATCTATTATTAGTGGATTTTCTTGAATTATTATTTGATGTTTAAAAAATTTTTTCATATCTTTTTGAAAATATTGTTTTATATTGTCGCTAATTTCTAATGTAGCCGTATTTACATTATCTAAATTATTATAATTACTTAAAGCATTATTTAATTTTTTTAGTTTTATATCTAATTTATCTGGAATTTCTATGTCTTTATAGTTAGAGCCAATAATTTCAGTGATATCTTCAATAAATGCTAATCTCTTAAGTTCAATGCTTTCATTTTCTTGTTTTACTAAAGCATACCAATTTTTATCACTATAAATTATTTTTAGAAAAATTACTTTATAAACTTCATTGCTTTTCATTGTAATAGTAGCTTTTAATTTTTTATTCATTAATTTGAAAATTTTTTTAGTATATTTTAATTCTAATTCACTCATTTTTGTATCTACTAAAGGATTATCTAGACACATAAAGTTATTTTTTAAATCTTTTGTAAGTTCTGTTATGTTGTTAGAATTCAATGTTTTTAATGTATTAAATGCTAAAAATTCATCATAATTATATTTTTTATCTGTAAAAAATCTCAAAAAATCATCATTTAAATAATCAGAATTTATTATGTATTTAAATGGGCGTTTTTCTTCATACATTTTAATATATTGACTAAGATAATTTGATATTTTAATGTTTTCAATGATTTTTGAAATGCTTTGTTTTGAAATATTATAATTTAGTTTTACTTTTAAATACTTAGTTATATCTTCTCTAGTAGCACCTTTTTCGCCTTTTTCATAAATTATTTTTATAATATTTAAATATAGAGTGAAGTTATCTAAGTTTGCTGGTTTTCTTTTGGTTTTTGTTCTTATCATTTTTATTCCTTATTGTTTTAGTCAATAATAATAGGACTTTAAAAGTATATTATTTCATTGTTTAATAAATACAACGAGATTAAAAGGAGAAAAAAATGGAAATAAAAATTAGCGAATTGGCTTTAAAAATTATAGCAGGCACAATAACAACGATAGCATTGGCAATAATAAGCTCAAATAATTCAGGTAATTCAAATCGCTTAGATAATACTTTTGATGATTTTGATGAGTTATTAAAATAAATCTAAAAGCCAAAATTTAATCAAAAGGAGAAGTAAAGAAAATCAAAAAATAATATATTTAATATTAAAATCTAAATTTATTTGATAAGAATATGTTGTAATACATAAACATTCTTAAGAATATGTATTACAAAAATACTTTTTTATAATGAGAATACATTAAAAAATCATTATCACTATAATCAAAATATTTCACTTATAATTGTATAATTTTATCACCTTTCTTATTTTAAACTTCCGTTTCTTTATATGTGATTTTTTATTTTTATACCACTTTTGAAATTTTATATGCCATTTGACTTTTACAAATATCAACCATGTTAATGCAAAGGCTGGATTTTTTCAATCCCCTAAATCGGGGCAATGTTCTCTAACTTATCCACCAAATGGGTTTAATTGTAGGTGTAAAGGTTTCAATCCCCTAAATCGGGGCAATGTTCTCTAACACAAAGAGCAGAAGATATAGTAAAAGCTTTATGTGTTTCAATCCCCTAAAGCGGGGCAATATTCTCTAACATGGTACAAAGCTATCGTAATTTTATATTTTTTAGTTTCAATCCCCTAAAGCGGGGCAATATTCTCTAACTAAAAAATCACAAAGGGGCGATTATTGTTTAAATTAGTTTCAATCCCCTAAAGCGGGGCAATATTCTCTAACAGAAGCAGTATCAAAAGTTAAACAAAATGTTATAAAGTTTCAATCCCCTAAAGCGGGGCAATATTCTCTAACTTAAGGGATTTAGTGGTATCTTTTCTAGAAGATAAGTTTCAATCCCCTAAAG
>NZ_JACGAT010000049.1:0-3695 GCF_020137635.1 Campylobacter sp. RM12642 | reverse complement strand
CCCAAACAAAGCTAAAAAAGAAAGCAACAATAAAAACTTACCTTTTAGCCCTATCCCGTTTCTACAATTAAAAAAAATATAATAAAAAATTAAATCTAAAAATATGTATATAAAAATCAATTATTATTAAAAAGAAAGGAGTTAAAAAAGATTTTAACAAGTCCGCAACGAGCTACTTTCCCCATGCCAGTAAGGCGTAGTATCATCACCCACAATGTGCTTAGCTTCTTGGTTCGGGATGGGACAAGGCGTTACCACATTTGTATAATCACGGACATTGTTATTTAAATCTATTAGTATTTAATAAACTTAAATAACAATGTTAAAAGCAAGTAATTTAAACTCTTAAACTTACTAAAGTAATAAACCTTAGCAAGGAAGTAATGCTTATTTAAAGTAAGCGGACGGTCTATTAGTATTGGTCAGCTAAATGGCTTTCACCACTTACACACCCAACCTATCAAGCAGCTAGTCTTGCTGCGACCTTAAGAGAAGATTCATCTTAGAGTTGGCTTCGAGCTTAGATGCTTTCAGCTCTTATCACATCCGAACTTAGCTACGCTGCGATGCTCTTGGCAGAACAACAGCTACACCAGTGGTTCGTTCAACCCGGTCCTCTCGTACTAGGGTCAAATCTCTTCAATCTTCTTACGCCCACGGCAGATAGGGACCGAACTGTCTCACGACGTTCTGAACCCAGCTCGCGTACCGCTTTAAATGGCGAACAGCCATACCCTTGGGACCTGCTCCAGCCCCAGGATGCGATGAGCCGACATCGAGGTGCCAAACCTCCCCGTCGATGTGAGCTCTTGGGGGAGATCAGCCTGTTATCCCCGGGGTACCTTTTATCCTTTGAGCGATGGCCCTTCCACACAGAACCACCGGATCACTAAGACCGACTTTCGTCTCTGCTTGACGTGTTTGTCTTGCAGTTAAGCTGGTTTATGCCTTTATACTCTACAAACGATTTCCAACCGTTTTGAACCAACCTTTGTAAGCCTCCGTTATTTTTTGGGAGGCGACCGCCCCAGTCAAACTACCCACCAGACATTGTCCTACGTGAGGATAACTCACGCTAGTTAGCTACCCGAATAAGAAAGAGTGGTATCTCAACGATGGCTCATTATAAACTGGCGTCTATAACTCAAAGCCTCCCACCTATCCTGCACATTCTTATCCAAGTAGCAGTGTCAAGCTGTAGTAAAGGTCCACGGGGTCTTTCCGTCTTGCCGCGGGTAGGAGGAATTTTCACCTCCACTACAATTTCACTGGATCCCTCTTTGAGACAGCTCCCATCTCGTTACGCCATTCATGCAGGTCGGTATTTAACCGACAAGGAATTTCGCTACCTTAGGACCGTTATAGTTACGGCCGCCGTTTACTCGGGCTTCGATCAAGAGCTTCGCATTGCTGCTGACCCCATCAATTAACCTTCGAGCACCGGGCAGGCGTCACACCCTATACATCCACTTACGTGTTAGCAGAGTGCTGTGTTTTTGGTAAACAGTCGGGAGGGACTCTTTGTTGTAAGTTTCCTTGCCTTCGAAGTCAAATTCTAATACAAGGCTAACCACACCTTATACCGAAGATACGGTGCTATTTTGCAGAGTTCCTTAAAGAGAGTTCTTCCACGCGCCTTAGAATACTCATCCCACCCACCTGTGTCGGTTTACGGTACGGGCAACATTATCTAAACTTAGAAACTTTTCTTGGCTCGACGGCATCAGCAATTCTTCCTTCCATCCGAAGACTTCAGAAAGCCTTTCAGTTCTCGGTCTAATGTTATACGGATTTGCCTGTATAACAACCTACTACCTTAGACTAGCACTTCCATCCGCTAGCTTGCTTAGCCCTAAGCGTCCTTCCATCGCACAATAATGTTGGTATTGGAATATTAACCAATTTTCCATCGCATACCCCTTTCGGACTTTGCTTAGGACCCGACTAACCCTACGATGACGAGCATCGCGTAGGAAACCTTGGGTTTACGGCGTTAATGATTCTCACATTAATTATCGCTACTCATGCCTGCATGCTCACTTCTATACGCTCCAACGCTCCTTACCGGTACATCTTCAACGCCTATAGAACGCTCTCCTACCACCCAAGCTAGGCTTGGGTCTACAGCTTCGGTACTTATTTTAGCCCCGTTATATTTTCCGCGCAAAATCACTAGACCAGTGAGCTATTACGCTTTCTTTAAAGGATGGCTGCTTCTAAGCCAACCTCCTGGTTGTTAAAGTAACTTCACATCGTTTTCCACTCAAATAAGATTTAGGGACCTTAGCTGGTAGTCTGGGTTGTTCCCCTCTCGACGACGGATTTTATCACTCGCCGCCTGACTGCTGTGATTACACTATAAGTATTCGGAGTTTGATAGGGTTTGGTACATTGGTGTATGCCCTAGCCCATTCAGTGCTCTACCCCTTATAGCTACTACACAACGCTATACCTAAATATATTTCGGAGAGAACCAGCTATCACGAAGTTTGATTGGCCTTTCACCCCTATCCACAAGTCATCCGGAGCCGTTTCAATGGCCGTCGGTTGGGTCCTCCACTAGTTCTTACACTAGCTTCAACCTGCTCATGGATAGATCACTTCGTTTCGGGTCTGCAGCATCTGACTTATCGCCCTATTAAGACTCGCTTTCGCTACGGCTTCACGTTAGCTTAACCTTGCCAGACACCACAACTCGCAGGCTCATTATGCAAAAGGCAGTCCATCACCCTGTATTGCTACATAGGGCTCTGAATGATTGTAAGCAAATGGTTTCAGGTTCTATTTCACTCTGATCACCTCAGTTCTTTTCACCTTTCCCTCACGGTACTTGTACACTATCGGTCAGACATTAGTATTTAGGGTTGGATCGTGGTCGACCCAGCTTCAGACAAGATTTCACGTGTCTCGCCCTACTCAGGATACTGCTAAGTAAAGTAAAGATTTTATGTACGGGAGTATCACCCTCTACGCTCAAGCTTTCCAACTTGTTCTACTATCTTTGCTTAGTCTTTGTTGCAGTCCTACAACCCCACTAGTAAACTAGTGGTTTGCCCTCTTACGCTTTCGCTCGCCGCTACTAGCGTAATCTCTATTGATTTCTTTTCCTGTTGGTACTAAGATGTTTCAATTCCCAACGTTCGCTCCATATATGGTAATACATATCTCTATGTATTGGGTTGCCCCATTCGGAAATCTACGAATTAATGCCCCTTGACGGCTCCTCGTAGCTTATCGCAGTCTAGTACGTCCTTCATCGCCTTTGTCTGCCAAGGCATCCACCATTTGCTCTTATTAGCTTACCTTTGTTAATAATGTTATTAATATTTTTACAATTAATAGTATTAATTGAAATATATTTGCATGCATTATTGTTATTGTTTTTAGTATTACTAAAACGCATTACTTCCTTGCTAAAGTTTTTATGTAATTATTAATCTTAATCTTCAAGACGGAAAGCGTCTAAGCTGTGATGCTTAAAAACTTTTTCTTATATATACTTAATATATATGTAATAAGAAAGAGATTAAGTATAACTACCTTTAACAAGCTTATGAAATTGTTTTATATTACTTGCTTGTGACTCTTAACATTGATAAATAAAATAACACTAGGTTAGAAACTATATATAACATAGAATTAAATTAAATAAAACCTAGAAAGAACATTTAGCTTAAATGCTCTGTTTAAGTTTT
>NZ_JACGAT010000048.1:0-3982 GCF_020137635.1 Campylobacter sp. RM12642 | reverse complement strand
TACCATTATTTAATTTGCTTAAAGATTTTACTATTAGCATCATCGCATATACAATATAAGGGATAAAAACCACTATAAATACAAATAAAGCAATAATAGATGTCGTAACAAAACTACTATTGATTAAATTTTCTAACTCGTGAGTATTCTTATCAATCTCATCTAAATAAACACCTGTTCCAATCCATAAAGAATTTGTATTAGGTATTAATGCCACATAAGATAATTTTGGTGCTGTAATATCAGTGCCTGGTTTAGGGAAAGGAAAGGTTACAAAACCACCACCAGAATTAGCCTTTTTGCTTAATTCTTGAATAAAAAAAGTCCCATCAGGAGCTTGCATTCCCTTTAAATCTTGTCCTATTAGCTTTTTGCTAACTGGGTGAGCTACTGCTGTGGTATCTTTATAAACGAAAAAATACCCATTACCATTGTCAAATCTAAAATTTTCTATAGCTTGTGCTATATAATCAATTTTCTCTTTTTCACTCTGTAAATCTTTTAAATGAATTGAAAGCGCATTAATCATTGCATCAGTTGATATTTTTAATTTTTCTTCTATATCAACTTGCATAATTCTTGCTACCTCATTTGAATTAGCTTGAATTGTCTTTTGATTATTATTGTAAAATAAATAAAGCATCAAAAATAAAACAAACAATCCTAAAATAATAACAAAACCAAGTTTTGCTTTTATAGTTTTTAACATTACATACTCCTTTTGAAACTTTAAATAAAACATAATTTTAAAATTTAAAAATATAAATAATGTTAAATTTAATTAAGATTTTAGGAATTTCAAAATTGAAATTCCTTTTTTACTTATTTTGCTTTAGATTTGCTAACTTCTTGCATTTTTATATAAGGTCCAAATCTATGTTGCTCTATACTAAAATCATCATCATAAGGAGCTACATCCATATCAAGTGGTTTTGTCCTTCTATCAGGAAAATCTGCTTCACGATTAGCCTTAATTGGTCTTGGTTTTGAATTAATATAAGCTGCCACATCAAAAGCTTCTTCATCACTTAAAGTAGCATCACCTTTTGGCATATTACCTTTAATATACGAAGCTGCTTTTATTAGTCTATACATTCCAGCACCTGTGTTATAGCTATCATCTCCCCATAAAGCAGGATATACATAATATCCACCTTTTTGCTCGTCATTTAGCATTCCTGCTCCATCTTCGCCGTGACAAGCCGAGCATTTTTCTTCATAAATAACTTTACCTTTTTTAGGATCAGCTGCTCTATTTAATAATTTTACTTGAGTAAGTCCTTGCCCTTCAACATTAGCACCCACTGGCACACCTTGGCTTAAATAGTGCATATAAGCTACAATTGCTTTCATCTCTACTGAATTAATAGGCAATGGCTTACCATTCATAGAGCGTTCCATACAGCCATTTATACGATTTTCAAGAGTAGCGACTACATCGCCTCTAGCTAAGTATTGTGGAAATCTAGCATAAATTCCTACAAAACCTGATTCATAAGGAATAGTCCCGCCATTTGCGTGACAGCTGCTGCAAGATAAATTATTTCCTGCATATCTTTTACTCTCATCTTTTGCCTTTGGACCTATGTAATATGTGGTTTCATTTAGGATTTTATTGCCTAAAATCACTGCTTCAATATATTTTGAGCCTTTAGGTAATTTTTCTTCATCTAAATACCCATCATCATTCATAGCACTTGGCACTACCCAATTCATTTTAGCTTGTTTAATGCCTGTTTCTGATTTGGTTTTATTCACACTTGGGTCTATCGCAAATGCAAAAGATGATAATAATAAAATCATACTAATTTTAGTTTTCATAACTTCTCCTTAAATTGATTTAAGAAAATGCTAGGATTTTTATGTGAATTTAATGTGAAAAATAAGCATAAAAATCGTAAAAAATTACAAAATTGTTACAAATTTACAAAAAATAAATAAAACTAAGAGAATTTAAAAAAATGAAGTATTAATTTTGATATTCTGTATTAAGTCAATTATAAGTATTATATTATTAAAATAAAAAACTAATATAAAGGAGAGAAAATGAGTAAAAAAATTAATATAATTATGGCTAGTGCGTTATGTTTTATATCTACAGGCTGCGTTATGCCAGAACTTTTAAATGTAAATAATGTTATAAACCATAACAACAATTCTAATACTAACACAGCTAAAATCATAAGAACATATCCTGATAAAACCATAGTAACTCAAGGAAATATGAATTATGGTAAAAAATGTGCGTTCAAAACAGACCCTAGAAATAATAAAGTTGTAGAAGTAGGCTATGTTATACAAGATGCGTGCTTGCCTGATTGGTGTAAAAAATGGTATGACAATGTAGATTTAGAACCTAAATCTGATTCTGATAAATTTCAAGTTGATACTTGCCATAGTTTTATAATATATAATGCGTCATTAGGATATAAATTGATAGAAGATTAATAAAAGATTAAATAAATTATGCCTTTAACTTTTTAAAGCATAATTTATTAATCAAAAAACTAAAAAATAAAATCTTTAAACCAACAATCAAATTCTTTTACACTTCATCTTTAAATACTTCTTCTCTTACATAAATTGTGCATTCTTCTTTTTCATCTAAGCTTCCGTCCCATTTATAAACAGCTAATATTTCTCTTAATAAAGCTATTATTTCTTTTTCGTTTAATGTTTTATTATCTCTTATAGAAAGAATTTTATAGACTTTGTCATAAACTACATTATCAATCTCTTGACTAATATCATAATCTAAAATTATCCTTATATGCTCGCCTTTATAATATAAAATCCACAAAGATTTATTAAGTTTTGCATGGTCTAGTTCTGGGTCATCAAAATACATACAATTCATAAACCAGCAGTCTAATTCTTCATCTATTACAATGCGTTCTTCATAAGGAAATTTATGATGTTGTCTGAGATACCAATCATTAGTATGCTTAATACAAATATCTACAAAAGAATATTTCTTCTCTAATTATCGCCAATAATTGCGTTTTTAAAAGCCATTATTTCTCCTTTTTTGAAAATAAAATTCATATTTTAATTCTTTAAAATTTTATGGAATTTAAAATAAGAATTAGCTTTTATAAAAAATATAATATTTTATTTTTTTAAACCAATTATCTTTAGTTTTTATATCTTTAATTAAACTTAAATTTGCAAATACTAATAAATCCAAATAACGCTGAATAATAGAGAATATAAAAGATAAAATCACAAAAACTAAGAAAAACAAAATTATAAAAATTAAAATATTATCATAAACAAAAGCCCTAGCTATCAAAAATGCAATACTAAAATCTAACACACCAAAAATAATATTTATCATTTCGCTAATTTTCAATCTTGATATTTTGCCTTTTAAAATATATAAAGCCTTGCAATTAGGACATTGCAAGGTATGAATACCTAAGTCTTTTTTATAAGAAAATGATTTTAACTTTGAAATATTATAAGAGCAAAACTCGCATTCTTTATAAAATATTTTCATCTTTTTATAAGCTTTATGAAAAAATCTTTTAATTTAATTAATCTAGTTTTTTTAACTTCTAACTTCTCATTATCATCAATTAAAACAAATTTATAAAATATAAATAAATTTAAATAATGCTCAAGTATTACCACAAAAAGCCCAATACCTAGAAAAGATACAAGCCATACAAAGATTAAAAAGACAACATTCTTACTCACAAAATCACTGCATAAAAACACACAAAAAAATGGTAGCAAAAACACAGACCATCCTAAAATCTCATTCAAAATAGCATAAATCATTACAAAATATACTTTAAGTTTCAATCCATAAGAAGCATTGCAATTAGGACATTTTAAAGTATAAATTCCTAAATCCTTTTTATAGGTATATAATTTTAATTTTGAAATCTTACAAGAGCAAAGCTCACATTCTTTATAAAACATTTTTATCCTTTATATTTCTAAAATGATTTAATTTTTTTTACAAAATATCTTCAAA
>NZ_JACGAT010000047.1:0-4042 GCF_020137635.1 Campylobacter sp. RM12642 | reverse complement strand
ATAAAATAAGTATTAAATATATTGATTATTTATATTAAAAATTAAGAAATTATTGCAATATAACAAATAATTATTGTAATATTTTATATATCTATTTCATAACTAATTTTAATTAGAATAATAATTTTAGGGGAGCGAAAGCTGAGAGTAGGCGTAATAGTCTTGACCCTTTGAACCTGTTTGGGTAATGCCAGCGTAGGGAGATGCAAAATTTTCTAATCCTTTCTTAGCATTCCCATAAATTGATTTTATGGAGAGTTGTATGAGTAATTTTTTCTTGTGGCTTGGAGCTAGTATTTCGCTAGCTGAAATTGAAGCCGGTAGTTTATTTTCAGGTCTTATTTTAAGTGATTCTTTATTTGCTATATTTTTTGGGCATTTTTTAGGTGGAATTTTATTTTTTGCTATGATGTATATTAGCACTAAACTAAAATACAATGCTATGGGTAGTCTTAAATATTTTTACTCACAAAATGGCAAAATATTCTTTTCATTTTGCAATTTTCTAGCTTTAATTTGCTGGAGTGCAGTTATGATTATGAGTGCAGCAATACTACTAAATGGACTATATCCAAATACAAATTTTAACTTAGTAGCAATTTTGTTATCATCACTTTTAATAATATGGCTATTCTTAAAACAAAATTTATTAATGTTAATAAATAATTTTATAGTTTGCATACTTTTTTTGATAGTAATTTATATTTTTTATAACTTAATTAATCTTAATTTAAACCAAATAGAAGTTAATAAAATAAACTTGATAAATGCTATTGAACTAAGTATTGCTATGCCAATTTCTTGGCTTGCATTAGTTGGTGATTATACAAAATATTTTAAAAATCCAATAAAAGATAGTTTAGTAGCTTCAGTCGCGTATTTTCTAGGAAGTTCACTTATGTATATAATTGGATATTTAACTATGAAATACTATAGCGACCTTTCTAGTTTTTTAATCACTTTAAAATTATCAATGTTAATAATATTTTTGATTATTTTTTCAACAATAACAACAACATATTTAGACATTTTTTCAGCTAATGAAAGTATTAAAAATATAAATAATAAATTTGGTAATAAAATTACAATTTTATTAATAATCTTTATTGCTTTATTAATAGCTATTTTTATACCTTTTTCTTTATATGAAAATTTTTTATATACATTAAGTTCAGTATTTTTACCTATGGCATCGGTTATAGTATGTGTATATTGTTTTAAACTAAAAAATTCAGCTAAATTAAATTTTTTAATTTGGTTTATTGGATTTTTAATTTATCAAATACTGATTTATTTTGATTTTTTAGCATCAATTTTAACTTTTTTAATCATTTTAATTTTAACCTTAGGAGGAGAATATGTATCAAAACATTATGCAAAAAACAAGAAATCATAAAACTTTAGTAGAAAGTATTACAAATTATGTAACGATAAATGACTCAGCTAACGCTATTTTAGCTGTTGGTGGCTCACCTATTATGGGAGATTTTTATGAAGAAGTTGGTGAAATTGTTACAATTAGTAATGCGGTTTTGCTAAATATCGGGCAGTTAAACGAAAATCTAATAAAAGCCCATAAAAACGCAGCCTTAAAGGCAAATGAATTAAATATTCCTATTGTTTTTGACCCCGTTGCAGCAGGAGTTAGTAATGCAAGAAATAATTTATGTAAATATTTAATGCAAAATATAAAGTTTTGTGTAATTAAAGGCAATGCAAGCGAGATAAATTATCTAGTAAATAAGACATTAAATACAAGTGGCTGCGATAGTAGTGATGAAATAAATCAAAATGATTTAGAAAAATACATTGATTTTGCTAAAAAACATAAAACTATTTTGGTAATCACAGGTAAAAATGATTTTATTATCAGCAAAACGAATGTTTTTATACTAAGCAATGGTTCGGCAATGCAGACGAAAATCACAGGTGCAGGTTGTATGCTAGGCAATATCTTAGCCGTTTTTGTTGGGGCAAATGATGATAAATTAAATTCTGTAATCACAGGTATAAGTGCATTTAACATAAGTGCTGAAATAGCCGAAACTAAAGCAAATGGCACTATGTCGTTTAAAATGCACTTAATTGATGAGTTAAGCAAAATTGATGGAACTACCATAAAAGAAAGGATAAAAATTGAAAAACTTAGATGAAATTTTAAGATTTTATGCAATTAGTGATGATATATACACTAAAGAAGATGAATTATTAGATATTTGTGAGATTTTATTTGCAAATCATGTAACTTGCTTTCAAGTAAGAAATAAAGCGAACAATTATAGCCTTAATACACTTTTAAAATTAAAAAATCTTTGTGAAATAAAAAAAGTAGCTTTAATAATAAACGATGATTTAGACCTTGCAATTAAGCTAAATGCTGATGGTATTCATCTAGGACAAAGTGATATAAACAAAAATCTAAAAATACCAAAAAATATGTTTTTAGGAATAAGTGCAAGTAATTATGAAGAAGCGTTAAAAGGCTTACAATTAGGAGCAAATTATCTAGGCATTGGAGCAATTTATGAGAGCAATACTAAAAAAGATGCAAAAATGCTAAGCAAAAATGACCTAATAAAAATAGTGCAAGAAATAAACATTCCTAAAGTGGCAATAGGAGGATTAAATTATCAAAATATAGACAATTTAAAAGAATTTAAAATAAAAAATATAGCTTGTATAAGTGCGATTTATGAAAATCAAAATTATAAAGCAAATTGCGAAAAATTATGGAAAAAGATTTCTCTTTTATAATTGACCTTGATGGCGTAATCATTGATAGCGTTGGCTTTTGGCAAGAATTAGCTAATGGATATAATTTAGATGATTTAAGTTTTTATGATGGGCTTAAAAAAATTGATGAATTAAACAAAACTAAATTAAGTAAAAAAATTATTAAAACTTGCATTGATTTTTATAGCAAAGAAGCTAATTTATGTATAGGTGTAAATGAGTTTTTAGCCAAATTTAAAGCTTATAAAAAGTGTATTTATACAGCTAGTCCATTTGCAAAACTTGTTTTAAAAAGATTTGATATTTTAGATGAATTTGTTTTCATTCAAGATGAAAGAAAATATTTAAAAACTACTCAAATAGCTTTAAAAACTTGTATGAATAAGCTAAATACTAATAATTTTATTTTAATTGATGATAGCTTTAAAATAATTGATTTAGCTAATAAAAACGACATTTTTAGCGTTGGAATCAATTGCGAAAATGCAACAATAAATATTAAAAACATAGGAGAATTAAATGAAAAAGATATTAAGTATAGCTGGAAGTGACCCATCTGGTGGGGCTGGGTTGCAAGCTGATATAAAGACAATTCAAGCTCATAAAATGTATGCAATGAGTGTAATTACAGCTCTAACTGCTCAAAATACTAGCGGAGTTTTTGGCGTTTTAAGGGTTGATACAGATTTTATAAAAGCTCAAATAAAAGCTTGTTTTGATGAATGCGAAATAGATTTTATAAAAATCGGAATGCTTTATGATGAAGAAATTATAAATTGTGTTAAAAATACTCTAAATGGATATAGTAAAATCGTATTAGATCCAGTAATGGTATCTACAAGTGGTGCAAGATTGCTTGATGAAAGGGCGATTAATGCTATAAAAGATTTTGCAAAAAATGTTTATTTGATTACTCCAAATTTATATGAAGCTGAAGTTTTGTTGGGCGAAAAAATCACAAATGAAAAAGATGCAATAAATGCAGCAAAAAGTCTAGAAAAAACTCTAAATTGTAAGGTTTTGTTAAAAGGTGGACATTTAAAAGCAAGTGATTTTTTAAGCGAAAATGGTGAAATTACGATTTTTAAAGGCGAAAAAATAAAAAATATTGTAACTCACGGCACGGGTTGTACTCTAAGCTCTGCAATTGCTTGTAATTTAGCTTTAAACGAAGATATTAAAACAGCTTGTAAAAATGCAAAAGATTATGTAAGTAATGCTTTAAAAAATAGCTTTAATTTTAATTACAAAGTAAAATTATTAAATCATTTTTAGCATTATAGTTTTAAGCTTTAATTTTAAAATATGT
>NZ_JACGAT010000046.1:0-6980 GCF_020137635.1 Campylobacter sp. RM12642 | reverse complement strand
CCACCCACCGGCATCTCTATCAATAAGCCCAATTCTTATAACCAAATATAAAAATAAAATATATAAAGCTATTATAAATCTAGGATAGAGCTTTAATCCTATAAATAAAGTAAGAGTAAAAACAATAGGGTAAGTAATAAAACTTGCATATGGTATAGGAATTAAAATACTAATAATTCCACTAGCTAAATCATGTAAATTATCTAAAAAATATGTTAGATATATTAAAAACTCATTCATATCTTACCTTTAAAAATAAGATTAATTATAGCAAACAAAAAATTATTAATCTATTATTTATTGTCTTAATGCTTTAATTTATATAGTTAATGATTTGATAATTTATTTCATTTGGATATTCTCTTAAATAGCACACTACTCCGTAATCTTTATCATTACAGCTTGTTATAAAATCTTTATAAATTATTTTATTATCACATAATGATGGATTGTTTCTAATAAAAACTTCACAATCTCCTATAAATTTTCTAAGCAGATATTGTTTTGGTGGATTTGTGTAGCACTTGCATTGAATTAGCCTTATTTCACTATTTTTATACGCTATTAAATCTATACCTTTGTCGTTTTTACCATTTACAAAACCATTTGGAAAAACCTTATAACCTATATTTTCATAGTATATTTTTATTTGATATTCGTAATTTTTGCCTTTTTTGATATTTTCTAATTTGATTTTATTTTGTGCGTTTTTTTCTTCACTTATTTTTAATTCATAAGACTGAATTAGTTTATCTTTTTCTAGCTTATAATATCTATTTAATTCTTTTAATTTTTCTTCATAATCTTTTTCTTTTTCTAATATCAATTCTTGTGCTTTTTCAATGGCTATTTTATTAATATCTGAAGTTGTTAAAGTCTGTAATCGTTTTAACTCATCTTTGAGTTTTAATAATTCTTCTTCATATTTATAATTCTTGTATAGCAAAATATTTTTATCAGTTTTTGTATCTTCGTAATCTTCTTTATCTATTTTTAATGTTTGAATTTCTTTATTTTTGTCATTTATAAATTTTTCTGCCTTTTTTATAAATAAAACGAATATACCAAGTAATATGAAGTAAAAAATAGTTATTATTAAGCCATAGTAATTATGTAAAAATTCTAAAATGCTAAATAACATACAATTACCATAGGAATTTCAAATGAAATTCCTAAAATCAATCTAAATCTTTAATGATTTCTTCATCACTTTTTACAACCATTCCAGAGCCGTGAATTACGCTCGGAATACAACTTGTGCAAATATCTACTGGCTTATTGTTTTTATGAGCTCTAATAAATACTGCGTGCTCGTCTTCGCTAGCTTTTAGACTACATACATTACAAATAATTTCATTGTTTAAAACCATAATAATCTCCTTAAAAATAAAATTAAATACTACAAAAAAATCAAAATATAAAAGTTATTTTTAATCAATTTAAAGGCTGTTTTAATCTTAATTCATTTTGAAATAATAAATGAGCTAGAAATATTACAAAAAATACAGGTAGAAAAAACCCAACATAAGGAATATTTGAAGCCAAATAAAATAAAAATACGCAAAAAATATATTTAAATTTAAAAGGTTTAAAACTTAAAAAATCATTTTTATTTAAAACACAACTAGCCACATCGTAAATTAAAAAGTTAAAAAATAAATAAAACATTAAGCAAAACATTAAAAATGATGCTATGAAATTTAATATAGGAATTATGTGAAATAAAAGCACAAAAAATAAAAAGAATAAGAATTTCAATACGATTTTAAACAAAAGCCAAGTTATTTGAATTAACCCTATTTCATCTAATTTATTGTAATTATAATGCTTTAAATTGATTTCTCTAACTATCATTGGAGTTAAAAATGAAGTAATAACTAAAGCAAAAAATATAGATAAATATAAAGCTAAAAAACCACCACCTGAAATAGTAATTATCATAATAAATATTTGTATGGCGTGTAGTATCATCGCACCTAAAAAAAAGTTAAAAGCTTCTTCGTTAAAATCTAAACTACCAACATAACTAAATGCAAGTGTTAATAAACTAATAAATATAATTGAGCTTATAATTAGTGGAAATAAAGAAAATGCTAAAAATCTAAATGTAAAAAAATCTTTTAGGCTAATAATGAAATTATTCATATTTATACCACTTAATTACTTGAGAAAATAATCCGTTTCCATTAAATCCTATTGGCATATTTTCAATACCTTTAATTTTTTTATTATAAGCTAAAAAATAATTGTAATTTACCAAAAATACATAAGAAGGGTTCATTTTAATCTGCTCTTGAAACTCTTTGTAATAATTCTCTTGCACTTGATTTATGGTATTTTTTGCTTGAGTTTTATTAATCTTATTTGTATTTAAAATAGTTGCAAAATTAATACTATCATATACTTCAATATCTATAATCTTACTAGCTTCATTATCATCATTGTTGGTTTGTAATACATCTGTTAATATTCCAAAATCTTTTAATTGCATAGCAAGATTTTCAGCTATACTTAAGTAGTCTTTATTGTTTTTATCTACATAAATTTCTAATTTTAAAGGTAAATCTAATTTTTTATAATAATTTGCTGTGCTTTCTTTATTAATATTTAATTCTATACTCTTTTTATCTTTATAAAATCCTAATTCATTTATAATTTTTCTAGCTTCTGATCTATCACAACCATTATTATTCAAACTTAAAATATGTTTATTAATACTAAAATTCGGTAATTGATTTAAAATAGATTTGTTACAAATAATCAAAGAAATTGCATATCTTAATTTCCTATCATAAATTACTTTATTATTTAATTGTAACGCTATAGCGTGATCTGATTCTAAAGTCTTATATACTAAATCATCATCAATATTTTTTATATTTTTATAATTAATCAAGCCAACATCAATTATATCATTATTTAAAGCATTTTTTATTTGAACTTCATTTTGATAAAACTTAAAAACTACCCCATCATTAAGTGCTTTAAAAATAGCATTAGGATTTTTTACTAAAACTATTTGTTCATTGTTAAATTGCTTTAAATTATAAGTACCAAGACCAATAGCATCACTATTAAACCAACTTAAACCATATTTAATAAGAGCATTTTTTGACATAATCCCTAGTGTTAAAGAATTTAAAAAATCATTATCTGGATACTTCAATACAAATTCAACTTTATATTTATCAATTATATTTATTTGAGAAATATTATTATAAAATCTACTATAATTTGAATTAAAAAAGTGATTTATAATTATTTCATAAGTAGTTTTTACATCTTCTGAAGTAAATTCTCCAAAATCTATATTATTTTTTATAAAATGAAGACCTTGTTTTAATTCAAATTCGTATCTTAATTTATCATTACTTATTTTGTATGAATTGGCTAGTGCGGGAATTAATTCTTTATTATTATTTTTATAAAACAAACCTAAATATAATAAATTTACTAAATCATCATTTGGATTATAAATTGGATTTATATTATTTGGTTGATTTTTCATAGCTACTTTAATTAAATCAGCAGATAAAAAATTAATTGAAAACACTAAAAATAATAATAAAAACTTTTTCATAAGTATCCTTAAAATAGCAAGTAAAAAACTTGCTATTTCGTGATTAGAAGTTAGCTTTAATTTGTGCTACCCAGTTTGCAATTCTTTCGTCTGTTAAATCTTCTTGATTGTCATTATCTAATGCAAGACCAACGAATTTACCATCAACTACTGCTTCTGAATCTTCAAAATCATAACCATCAGTTGAAACTGCTCCAACTAAATTTGCACCAGCTTCTTTTAATGCCGCAGCTAATTTACCCATACCGCCGCAGAAAGTATCAGAATAGCTTGAACTATCTCCCATACCAAATACAGCTACTGTTTTACCAGCTAATTTTAGACCACTAAAATCAAATGAATCCCAATCATCTTGTAAGTCACCACTACCCCAAGTTGAAGTTCCGCAAACTAATTTATCAAAACCATTTAGTTTATCAGCATCAACATCAGCGATATTTAATAATTCAGCACCTAGTGCTTCTGCAATTTTTTCTGCTGCGCCTTCTGTATTTCCCATAGCACTTCCGAAAACTACTGCTACTGACATAATTATCTCCTTAATTTGATTTGCGACATAATTTTACCATTTGAAATTATTGTTAATCATTAACCAAATTCTTTTTACAAAAACCTTAATTATATTAATTTATAAATATAAGAATAAATTAATATCACTTATCAAAAATCCTTATTATTACTTCATAATAATTATTAAATTAAAAATATTATTAAAAAATTTTTATTATTTACTAAGTATATTTTATTTTAAAATAAAATTATTATTAAACTTATTTTTTAATTAGGAGGTTTTATGAAAACTAAAGATAGAAGAGACTTTTTAAAGTTTTCTGGCTTGGTGTATGGCTCTATTTTAATGCCTAATATTGCTTTATCTAATAGTATAGATATTAATGATATAAAATGGGATGAATATTATGATGCAATAGTAATTGGAAGTGGTTTTGCAGGAAGTGCAGCTATGCTAAGTCTTTTGGATAATGGTATTAAAAATGTTGTTATGATTGATAAAATGCCTTATTTAGGTGGCAACTCGGCTTATTCAGGTGGTTCAATGGCTGTTGCTGGCTCAAAATTACAAGCTAGAGATGGAATAGTTGATGATATTAATCTACACATACAAGATACATTAAAAAGTGGTAAGAATTTAAATGATTTAGAATTAGTAAATATTATGATAAATGATGGAGTAAAAACTCTTGATTGGCTTATAGATAATGGGGTTAATTTTAAGTGGGTTAGCAGAAGTGGTGGTCATAGCGTTCCACGCTCTCATTCAGCAGGTGCAGGTAGTTATATTACAAGACCATTACAAGAACAAATTCTTAATAGAGGCAGTAAGATTTTAACAAGAGTTATAATGGATGATATTTTATATGATAAAAATCATAAAGTTGTTGGAATTAAAGTAAGAGAAAAATATCAATTTAACTTTGAGCGTGGATATGAAGAAAAAAACAATGAAAGTGGAATTACTAAATATTATAGAACCTTTGGTGGTATTATCTTAGCTACTGGTGGTTGGGGAGCTGATTTAAAATTTAGACAAATATTTGATTCTAGTTTAAGAGATGATGTATTAACCACAAATCATTTAGGAGCTACTGGCTACACAGCACAAAAACTAATAAATGATAATGTTAAATTCATAGATATGCAATATATTCAAAGTATGCACGTAACAAGTCAAGATGAAGGTGGTTTTGGATTTGCTTATAGATGGATTACTAGGGCTTATGCTTATGGAATGATGGTAAATCCTAAAACAGGAAAAAGATTTGTAAATGAAATTACTGATAGAAAACAAGGTAGCGATGCGATATTAGCTATGAATGAAAAAGGTTTAAATCCACCTGTTTTAATTATGGATATAAATGGCACTAAAACGGTTGATATAGAAGATTTAAATAGGGGCTTATTAGTTGGTGCTGTAAAACAATTTGAAACAATGGATGAATTAATAGCTCATTATAATATCAATAAAGAGCCTTTCTTAGAGCAGTTAAAAAGATACAATGAATATGTTGAACTTGCTTCAAAAGATAAAGATTATAAAGACCCAGAATTTAATCGCAATTTTTCAGATTACAAAGGAAAGTATATAAAAATAGAACAAGCTCCATTTTTTGCTGCAAGACCAGGACCAAAAGTTCATCATTGTATGGGTGGAGTAAAAACTAATAAAGATTGTGAAGTATATGATAATGATATGCAATTAATTCAAGGTTTGTATGCGTGTGGAGAAATTACTGGCGGAAGACACGGATACAATAGATTGGGTTCTAATGCGGTTTTAGATTGCTTAGTTTATGGAAAAAGAGCTGGAAATACTCTAGCAAAAAATTATAATTTATTAAGGGGTTAGCAATGAGATTTATTAGCATTATATGCTTATTTGCCTGTTTTTTATTTGCAAATGAAAATGTATTAAAGGATTCGTTAGGAAAAGTAAATGTAGATTTTAGTGAAAAAGCCTATGAAGTGAAAGGAATTCATAAAAAATTAAATCTTAAGTGTAATGATTGCCACCTAGAAGCACAAGCGAAAGATTATTCATCAGCTATGCTAAATAGTTGTATAAAATGCCACGGGGATTATTCAAAACTAGCAGAATATACTGCAGGTTACGGACATAATAACAATGTTCATCAAAGCCCACATTATGATAAATTAGACTGCGATAATTGTCATAAAACTCATAAGCCATCTGTTAATATGTGTGCTAGATGCCATAGCCAAGAAATCTTAAAAAATTTAAAAGTAAAATAAAGGAGAATACATGAAAAATAAAATAGCTTTTACTTGTATGATAGTAATCATAACTCTTGTTTTAGTATTCTTAGGAGAAAAAATTGTTCATGTAACAGGCAAATATCCGTTTTGTGGGAGTTGCCATTCTTGGGATGGACCTATAGCAATCACAAATGTTAATGATGATATACACGGGGCTAAAAATCCTAAAGGAGTGGTAGTTAATTGTGCTGATTGTCATTTACCACACGATAATTTGGCAAAATACTTATTGACTAAAGCTAAAAACGGAATAGCAGAAGGCTTTACAACTTTAACAAAAGACCCGACTAAAAAAGATTGGTTAGCAAATAGAGAACACGCTAGAAAAAATTATACTTTTGATAGCTCTTGTCTAAAATGCCACGAAAATGCTTTCGTAAAAGACAATGAAAGCACATTACCAATCCATCTTACCTATCTAAGTTTTAAAGGTAGTGCTGATGAGATGAAATGTACCGATTGTCATAAACATGTAGGGCATAAAGATTTAGCACAAACTTTATATGATTTAAAGGACACAACTCCACATAGTTGGGAAGATTGGGAAAAACAAAGAGCTAAGCAATAAGCTTAGCTAATAGAATTTAGAATTAATTCTAAATTCTAT
>NZ_JACGAT010000045.1:0-8280 GCF_020137635.1 Campylobacter sp. RM12642 | reverse complement strand
TTTGATATTAGGAGATTTTATGAGAATTAGTGGTTTTGATGTTGATATTTCAAAAGTATTTGATACTAGCTATCATAAGGCGAATTTGAGTAATTTTCACAATTTAAATCAAGAGCAAATTAATGCTATAAAAGATGATATAACAAATCAAAATTATGCTCTAAAAACAAGTGATAAAGACAATATAAATGTTGTTTTTAGTTTTGATAATAATACTCAAGGAGTTAATCTTAGTCAAAATACTATTGAAAAATTAATGGCTCATTTTGATAAAGCTGATTTTATCTTAAGTGATGATAAGCTTATTTTAAATGGTAATGCTGCTAATTTTGTCTCAAGCTGGTTTAAAACAATTGCTTATGATTTAGGACTTGCAAAAGCTGATAGCAATCAAGATGGTAGGATAAATAATGATGAATTAAGTAATGCAAGGCTTGAAGTTGGGGTTTATGGCGAGTTTAATGGATATATTTATGTAGTAAATAAATTAAGTGATGAAAGATTTATAAATACTAAAACATATGATAAATTAACCTTAGAAATTGGCACAAGTATTAGCGAGTATTTAGATAGTGTAATATCTAGTGATAGGGATTTTGATGGGGTTTTGAGTTTTGCTGAGATTAATTTTGAAAATATTAGCGAAGAACAAGATTATAAAAGTGAATTAAAAGAGAAAAATACAGATATAAAACGCTATCAAAATGAATTTCAAAGGTCAATTGCTTATTTTGCAAAAGAAGGTCAAAGTACCGAAGAAATCAAAAACAAGCAAAAAGAAAAAGAATTAGAACAAGCCGAGCTTTTAGCAAAACTTATGCAAATAACTCAAAAAATCAAACAACAAGGCTTAAATTCACTTACAAGTGATGATAATAAAATCTTAGAAAAATTAGGCAAAAGTGCAAATGCGATTGCAAATAGTGTAGAAATTGACTTAAGTATTAGTGTGGTAGAAGATTTAGTAAATAACAAAATCTTAGATATAAAAGTCTAGTTTTATGATTTTATTTATGTTTAAAATTAAGTTATTTTGATACTTATATAAAATCTTAGAATTTGAAATTCTTATTTTAAATTCTAGAATTTCAAATAAGAATTTCATCAAACTATAAAGTATTTTTGAGCATCATCTTTGCTAAGTGCATTAGCAAAATAATTATTTTGCATAAATTCACAATCTTTATTAGTAGGATTTTTTGCATATGCAAGTGCTAAAGAACAAGCAAGTTTAATATCTTCTAAACTAGCGTCATTATCAAGTAAAGAAATAGCACCTATTAAATCGGTTCTAATTTCGCTCATTTTTATCTCTTCATTATCTAATAATTTTAAGATTTTTAGACCTTCTTCTTCATTTCTTGAAATTATCATTTTAGCACCATTTGGCAGTCTTAAATGTCTTCCATATCTTAACAATTCAGCGTTTTTACTATCTAGCGTTTTGTATTTTAGATAATCTTGGATTTTGTTTTTATATGCTTGTAAGGTTAGCAAACACCCACCAGCAGGGCTTTCATAATCGCTATAACCATAAACTTTTGCAAGTTCCATTTGTCTAGTTCTACCCCTACCACTAAAATCAAATAATTTTTCTCTATCAACCCAGCCTTTAAGTTCAGGCATAGTAGGTGCTAGTAATTTTGCACTAAGTGGGCGTAAAATGATATTATTTAAATCTTCGCTAAGTTTTGCAACACTATTTAATGCTTGTGCTCTTTGGCTCATTGGACGCTGACCTAGCACTTCTCCACTAATTACAAAAGAAGCACCTAAATCATCACACATACTAAGAGCAGTTTTAAACATATACCCATGACAATCAATGCAAGGATTAATAGCCTTGCCATAGCCATATTTTGGATTTAACAATACATCTTGTAAATATTTACTACTAATATCAACAACCCTAAAACTAGCTCCAGCCATATTTGCACGACGCTCTAAAAGGGCGAAATTCTTTCCGCCAAACCCTGTATCAATGTGAATAGCTTCAACTTCTATTCCTTGCTTTGCAATGGTAGTGATTGATAACATACTATCAAGACCACCACTAAATAAAGCTAATGCTTTCATTTATTCTCCTAATTTTCTTATATTATCTTTAAGCCTTGCTCTTTCATCATCGCTTAATTGCTTATTATGATTTGCTATTAGTTCTACTAGGCAATGATAAGCCTTTTTTAAACCATCATTACTATGAATTAATTTATGATTTTTTATTAATTCTTTAGCGTAATTTTTAAAAAGCAAGGCGTTTAGGATATTACAACTTGCGTAATAATTGGCTAAATTATTAAAAAATACTAAGATATTATCTACTTTTTTAGTAGGGTGAATATTGTTTAAAAACTCTAGCATATTAGCATTTGCGTAGTTTTTATTTAATACATCATCAATTAAATTATTATGAAAATATTCTCTTAAAATAAGAATATTAAAATTAGCTTTTGAAATAGCTAGAAAATAAATTATCGCATCTTCTAAAGAATTGCTTTGAGTTTGTTTAGCTTGTGGTTTTTTATCTATTACTTTTGCTTTTATTCCGTTTAATAAATCAAAATCAAGCCCATAATTTTCGCAAAATATTTTAAGATGAGTATTGGCTAAAAATTTATCAATAGTATTGGTGTAATTTAGCACAGCTGAATATGCTTGTTTGATTAAAAATGGTTCAATTTTGCTTATGCTTAATTTGTCTATATAATCTAAATTCAATTCTTTTTTAAATATATATTCAATACAAAAACTAATTATATTAATAGTATTATTTAGTTCGGTTTTTAGCTTTAATTCTTCATTATTTTCAATGTATTCGCCTGGGTCTTTATATGTTTTTAGCCTTATTACTTCGGCGTTGTAGCCAAATTTACTCAATAAAACTCCCGCTTTAAAAGCAGCTGCATTTCCCGCTGCATCTTTATCAAAGCATAAAGATACAAAACAATCTTTTTTAATTAATTTTAAATGTTGCTCTGTTAATGCAGTTCCTAGCACTGCTACTGAATATGTAAGTCCTGCTTTATGAAGACTTATTGTATCCATATAGCCTTCGCAAATTATCATTCTTTTGTGTTTATTAATATCATTTTTTGCTAGATGATAAGCGTAAAATATACTACTTTTATCAAATAGTTTTGAAGCGGGAGAATTTACATATTTTGCAGGATTTTGTGGATTTAATGTGCGTCCTCCAAAACCTACTAAATAACCTGTATTATCGTAGATTGGAAAGGTAATTCTTTCTATAAAAGATGGATAAATTCCATTATCGTTTTTTTTAACTACCCCTTCTATTAATGCTTGTTCTAAAGCTATATTTGATTTTTGCAAAATCCTTAAAGTATCATTTGCACTTGGTGCGTAGCCAAGATTAAACTTAATTCTTAAATCCCTTGTGATTTTTCGCTTTTCAAGATAGGCAATCAAATTCCCACGGATATTTAATTCACTTATATAATATTCGTTGAGTATTTTACAAGCGTCGTTGTTTTGAATAATTTTTGTTTTTTTATCATCTTCTAAAATAAAGCCATAAATATTTGCTAATTCTTTTACTGCTTCTATAAATTCTAAATTATGATATTTTTGCATAAAGCTAATAGCATCACCATTCGCCCCACACCCAAAGCAGTGAAAATATCCTTCATTTTCACGAACAGCCATACTAGGATTTTTATCAGCGTGAAACGGACATACGCACATATAATTCGCACCATTTTTATGCACGGGAATGTAGTTTGAAATCAAATCAACAATGTTAATGCTATCTTTTAATCTTTGAATGCTCTCGTTTGTAATCATAAAAGTATTATATGTATAATTAATTAATTTTATTTAAAGGATATTAGTGGATTTAATACTTAGCTATTATAGAAATCCTATTTTTGGAATTTTAGTTTTAATTAGCCTTGTTTTAATTATTGCTTTAGCTCAAATAATTTTTGCAAGTTTAAAGGAAAATCAAACTAATAAAAATATTAAAAAATATCTTGCTAATTTTAATGCAATTGAGCCTAAGTATTTAAGTAGTTTAAGTTTTGATGAAAGGCTTAATTTAGCTAATGGATTTTTTAAAGCTTCAATGTTTTTAGAGTGCAAATATGTTTTGATTAATTTATTAAATGAATTTGCAAATGATAAAGATTTATTATACTTATTATCTGTTTGTGATTTAAGACTTGGATTATTAAACGATGCTAAACAAAATTTATTAAAGATTTTAAAATCTCGTGCTAGAGATGAATTAGCACTACTATGCCTTGGATATATTCATTTTAAATTAAACGAAATCAATGAATGCAAAGAAGTTTATAAATGTTTGTGCGTTTTAGGGGATTATGAAAAAGATTTAGAATTTATAAATAATTATAAAAGCTTTAATACTAAAAGTTTTAAAGAAATTAAAATTGATGATGAAACAATAAATCCAAATAATATCAGTCAATTTTATTTATGTAAAAATTGCTCTTCACAATCTATTTTTTACACTCCGTTTTGTTCGCAGTGTTTTAAGTGTGATACAATGCAAGCTAATTTAAGGATAAGGATATGAAAAAATTAACGATTTATACTGATGGGAGTTGCCTTAAAAATCCTGGAGCAGGGGGTTGGGCTTGGATTATTATAGATAATGATTTAATCATTAAAGATAGTGGCGGAGATAAGCTTACAACCAATAATATTATGGAATTAAGTGCCTGTATTAACGCTTTAAAAAGCTTAAAAGAACCTTGCAAGATTGATTTATATAGCGATAGTCAATATGTAGTTAAGGGTATTAATGAATGGCTTAGTGGTTGGGTTAAGACTGATTTTAAAGGCAAAAAAAATGTTGAATTATGGAAGAGTTATTTAGAAGTTAGCAAAATCCACGATATTAATGCAATTTGGGTTAAAGCTCATAATGGTGATAAATACAATGAAATGTGTGATGAACTAGCTAGAAGTATGGCACTTGAGTATGAAAATAACACTATAAATGCTAATGTAGTGCTAGAAAAAAGAATTTCAAAATATCATAAAATTGAAGAAAAACTAGGATATAAATTTAAAAACGAAACCCTATTAAATCAGGCTCTAACTCATAAAAGTTTTAGCAAAACTCATAATGAAAGGCTTGAGTTTTTAGGTGATGCTGTGCTTGATTTGATAGTAGCAAATATTTTATACAAGGATTTTTCTCGTTATAGTGAAGGGGATTTAAGCAAATTAAGAGCAGCTTTGGTGAATGAAAAGTCTTTTGCAAAAATTGCTAGTTATCTTGAAATTGGAGAGTTTTTGCAATTATCAGTATCTGAAGAAAATAACGGCGGAAGAAAAAAACCAAGCTTATTATCAGATGCTTACGAAGCAATAATAGGTGCAATTTATTTAGAAAGTGGATATGAGATTGCTTGTGCTGTTGGCTCTAAGATATTAAATGAAGTTTTTCCTAAGATTGATATAGAATTAATTAAAGACTATAAAACAAAATTACAAGAAAAAACCCAAGCAATAATGGCTCAAACCCCTGAATATAGGATTTTACATACAAAAGGGCCTGATCATAAAAAAGAATTTGAAATAGGGCTTTTTTTAAATGATGAATTATTTACAAAAGCAATGGGCAATAGCAAAAAAGAAGCAGAGCAAAGTGCTGCTAAATTAGCGTTAGAGAAGTTAGAAGATGAATAGTTTTGGAACATTTTTAAAATTTAACACTTTTGGAGAAAGTCACGGAAAAGCAATTGGAGTGGTTATTGATAACTATCCTGCAGGGGTTAGAATTGATACTGATTATATAAATTCCTTGCTTAAATTAAGACAGGGTGGCGGAGCGTTTAGCACTCCTAGAAAAGAAGCTGATGAAGTTAATATTATTAGTGGAGTATTTAATGATATTAGCACAGGTGCTCCAATTTGTGTGCTAGTAGAAAATAATAATACAAGAAGTAAAGATTATAAAGAGCATTTACGCCCTGCACACGCTGATTTTACATATTATGCAAAATACGAGCATTTTGATTATCGTGGCGGTGGTAGAAGTAGTGCTAGAGAAAGCGTAGCAAGGGTTGTTGCAGGTGCTTTTGCTGATTTAATATTAAAAGAATTTAACATTAGAACTTATGCTAGTATTTGTGGGGTAGGTGGTGTTAGTTTAGATGAGTTTAAATTCAGTGAAGAAGAGTATAAAAGGGCTTTAGAAAAAGATTTTAATGCTTTAGGCGATGATTTATTTAAAGAATTATTTAAAGACGAAATCACAAAGGCAAAAAATAACAATGATAGCGTAGGTGCAAGTGTTAGTGTAGCAGCATTTGGCGTAATGGCAGGGCTTGGAGATGGGCTTTATGATAAATTAGATGCTAGAATTGCTAGTGCGTTTATGGGATTAAATGCTGTAAAATGTGTTGAAATTGGAGCAGGAAGAAAGCTTAGCTCAATGAATGGCTCTTTTGCAAATGATGAGATTTTAGGCGTTAGCAATGATGAATTAATGCAAAATCAAAATAGCTCTATTTTAAAACAAAGCCCTAATTTTAAGTCATTTAAAGCAGCAAAAACTAATATTAATAAGCCTTTATTTTTACATACTAGACATAATTTTAGTGGTGGAATTATCGGTGGGATTAGTACAGGAGAGAGTATTTATATTAAAGCTCATTTTAAGCCAACTCCATCAATTTTTAAAGAACAAACTATGTTAAATAAAGACTTTAGTCTAATAAAAGATGCAATTTATGGAAGGCACGATCCTTGCGTAGGTGTTCGTGGAGCTGTTGTCTTAAAAGCTATGCTAAGTTTTATAATAGCTGATTTTTTAATGTTAAATTCATCTGCTAAAATAAGCAATCTTAAAAAAATCTACAAAGGAGAATAAATGCCAATAATTAATGTAAAATTAGCAGCACCAATGCCAAATAAAGAAAAATGCGAAGAAATAATAAGTGATTTAACAAATTATTTTGAAACAAAATTAGGCAAAAAGCGTGAGAGAATAGTGGTAATGCTAGAAGAAATTCCGCAATCTCATATAGGTTTTGGCGGAAGAAGTGTTGAAACTATTAATAATGCTGATTTTGTTAATAATTTTAAACTTGACGATGATAGATAAAAAGCTCCCTAATTTAAGGGAGTAATTATGGAAATTTTATTAATTATATTATTTGCTATTGCAATTTTTCTTTCAGTAATTTATGGGTTTTTTTATTTTATATGGAAAGCCTTTAAAATTCTTTATGCTACTTTTCCTTTAGTGTATTTAGCAATTTTTACAATCTTATTTTTATTATTTATCAAAAAAAATAAAAAACTAAAATTCAAAACTTTTTTAATCGTTAGCCTAATAATTATTAGTTTTGAAATGCTTTTTATTAGACCTGTGGTTGATTATTCTAGTTTTAATAATTTTAGTTATGTTTTTAAAAGCAATTATGAAAAAGACTTGCAAGGATATTGTGTAAAAGAAAATAAGATTTTAAGTAAAGACGAGCTTTTAAGAATAGCTACTAATGATTTTTTAGATAAAACTATAGTTTATTATAAAAATATAGCTAATAAGTATGAAAAAGACAGAGTTTATTTTTATACCCTTGATGAGGTTAAGGAATTTAATGATTTAAAATTATTTGATTTAGAAAAATTACAACAACACAAAATAAACACTAAAAATTATTTAGCAAACTTACCAAAACTATTAAAAAAACCATTATTTTTATCTACTCCTTATAGTTTTGATATTGTATTTTTTAATGAAGGATTTAAGATAAATAATGGATATTTAGAGTTTTTATATACCAGAACAGATAGTGCTAACATAACTCATCAATTAAAATCTAGCATAGAAATAGACAATTGTGGCAATACCAATAGAGCTATTGATGAAGAGCCTTGTTTTGATTTTTTTGGCTGCAAATATAGATATAATTTATAAAATTATAAGAATTTTAATTAGGATTTTAAAAACTAAAATTTTTAATTAAATTCTTGCCGAAATATCATATTTTGTCATTAAAACTCATAAAATTTCTATTTTATTACTTGATTTTTAGCATTACAATTTATATATTTTTTTGAATAATAATTTATAGGCTTTTTAAAACACTATGAAATTTAAAATTAGAATTTTATCTTTTAACCCAATTTATTCATTGCATTATAAATTTAAATTAATTAATCCTATTGAAATTTTAAAAGAATTTAATTTAGTATGTTAAACCCCATTTTATCATCTCGCATTTACCTAGTTTTAGGATTAAAATCAGCTTAAATATTTTAATTTTATGGGTTTTTGTGAAT
>NZ_JACGAT010000044.1:0-8626 GCF_020137635.1 Campylobacter sp. RM12642 | reverse complement strand
CTAGGAGAATACATATAAACAAAAGGAGATTTTATGATAGAAAAAAGTATTATAAAAATTGTGATTTCAATTGTAATATTGTCTATTTGTTGTTTTTTATTTACGATAATTTTTTTTGTATATGATACTTTTTATATGTTTTTATCAATTACACAAGCACCTTATGGAAGTTTATTAGGTTCAATATTTATTATACCTTTATGTTTTTTAACTCATATAATATATAGCAAGATATCAAAAGAGTTATGTTTAATATTTTTATCTATTATGTTTTGTTTTTCTTATATTCCTATTTGGACTTTATCAATAGGCGGAATAATAGCTTTGATTTTGCCATTTATGTATTATTATTTATTAGTAATGTTATATAAGAAATTCTTTAAAAGTAAATCAAGTTTTGTAGGCAATACGCAGCTTAGAGTAGATTTTAAAACTATACAAATTGATAACGAAATTTATGAAAAATATAAAATAAATGAAGCACTTGCTAAATATAATATACAAGATACCATATTCAACACAAAAACCATACTACTTAATAAAGAGCTTGATTGTTTTTTTATTGATTGTGATTTAAATTCAAATAGAATATTTTGGATTTTAAAATATAAAACAGATATTATTAAAATACTTCTTGTGCATAAAAAGCGTTTATCAACTGATACTGCTATATTTGTAATCATAGATATTGAGGGTAATAATTTACTTAGCGAAGAAGAAGTGATTTATTTATTAAAAGAAATCTTAGATATTTATAATCAAGATAAACAAGTAAAATACACATTATTAGATAAAAAATATTAAATGATTAAAGAAATTTTAAAATTTATAATTATATTTATTTTAACTCTTATAAATGCTGTTTTTGTATATCTTGCAATCAAATCTTGTTTTATTGAAAATTATTTGTTTTTAATGTTTGTTTATATGTTTGTTCATTATTTTGTTTTATCAATGAAGTATTTTTATGATAAATCAAAATTTTTTGCCATTGTTTTATTTAGTTTAATTTCGCTTATTTTTGTAGTAGAAAATTGGCTATATTTTATGATTTTTATCGCTATTTATATCCTTGTAATTTATATGTTAAGAGAAGTTGATACAAGCAATGCGATTTATGTGATTAATCCAAAAAGATTTGATTTAGTTCATATAACTTTTGGATTTTTAATGCTGCTTTCATTTATTAGTATTGTAAGCTTTTTAAAAGATGAATTAATTATTTATAAAATAATCGGCGTAGTAATTATATTATGCACTTTAATTATATTTTGTGGTGTTAAAAGAGTGATTTACTATGAAGATTGCTTGGTGTTTGTAAAAGGCTTAGGAGTTAGCAAAATAAAATATGATGATATTAAAGAGTATTATTTTTTTAAAACAAATTTTAAAAATACTATAAGAATTTTTTTAAAGCGAAAAAGATTTAAGATTTTTTATACATTTTATGAGCTTTCCTTTAATAAATTTAATAAAAGCGATTTAGAAAAATTAGAAGAATTAATCAATAAAAATGAAAATAAACAAAGAAAATCATTATGGGGTTAAAAGCATTAGAGCTGATTTTAAATACTTTTTATTCTATAAAATATCTTAGCTTATGCAATAAAATTACAAAAAGTAACACAAAATATTGATTTTTATCAAATTTAATCAAAAAAATTATAAAAAACATAATTTCATTCCATAATAAAAGTCTATATTAAAAAAAGGAGTGATTATGAACGATAAACCAATTTGTTATGTTCCTAGTAGAAGAATTGGCGAAGTTTTTAGTGGTGTTCCATCATTTCTAGGGTTGCCTAAGATTCATAATGATGAAGAACTAAACAATTATGATATTGTAGTAATGGGTGTGCCTTGGGAAGGGGTTTGCACTTATGGTAATTATTCAGGTTGTGAGTTATCTACAAAAAATATTAGAGCTGCTTCTGTTAGATATGGTGGATATTTACCAGAATTTGATTTAGATGTATTTGATTATTTTACTGGTGGAGATTTTGGTGATTGTGCTATAGAAAATGGTAATTATGATTTTTCTTTTAATAGCATAAAAGATAAGTATTCTAAAATAATGAAAGCCAAAAAAATCTCTGTAGTATTTGGAGGTGATCACTCAATATCATTTCCGTTAATTAGTGAGTTTGCCAAGGCACATAATGGAAATATAGGCATTATTCATTTTGACGCACATATGGATAATATGGATAAATTTGGCGAAGAAAAATTAGCTAGATGTTCTCCTTTTCATAGATTATACGAAGACCCTTATATAGACCCTACAAAAATGGTGCATTTTGGAATAAGAGGACCTAGAAACAATCCAAATGGTTTAAAAGAAGCAAAAAAATTTGGAGCTCATGTAATTACTGGAATGCAAGTAAAAGAAATGGGTTGGAAAGCTGCTATAAGCGAAGCAATTAAAATTGCAAGTAATGGCACAGAAGCTATTTATGTAACTATATGCTCTGATGTTTTAGATATAGCATTTAATCCAGCAGGCCCACCTGATCCTTGTGGTCTTAGCACATATGAGCTTGCTATGATGTTGCACGAATGTGGAAAAGCAGGTGCTAGTGCGTTTGATTTTGTTGAATTATATCCAGGAAAAGACCCACAAAATACTTCAGGGCATGTAGCAGTGTGGATGAGTATATATTTTTTAACAGGCCTTACTAAGTATAGATTTAATATTAAATAACATATAAAAACATAAAGGGGAATTATGCAAAATAAATATACTTGGAAGGATAAAATTAAAGCAATAGGGCCAGGAGCTGTAGTTACTGGCTCTTTTGTTGGCCCTGGAACAATTACAACTTGCACTAAGGCTGGAGCTGGATTTGGCTTTGCTTTACTTTGGGCTGTTTTATTTTCAATAATAGCTACTATTATATTGCAAGAAATGTCAGCAAGGCTTGGAATAATTACTCAAAAGGGATTAGGCGAAGCCATATTAAACACTTTTAAAAGTAAGATTGGAAAAATATTAAGTGGAATTTTAGTGGGCGGTTCTGTGGTTTTAGGTTGTGCTGCTTATAATGCAGGGGATTTAACTGGTGCTGCACTAGGTCTATCAACGATAACTGGGATAAATATAACTTCTCTTACTCCTTATATGGGGTTGTTTGTATTTGTATTATTATGGATGGGTAGTTTTGATATTATCAAAAAAATCTTTATGCTATTGGTTATTATAATGGCTTTGATTTTTATCTTAACAATGTTTGTTGTTAAGCCAGATTTTTCTTTAGTTTTTCAAGGATTATTATTACCTACTTTTCCTGATGGCAGTTTATTTACTATCATTGCAATTATAGGGACAACTATTGTGCCTTATAATTTTTTTATACATTCAGCAACCGCTAAACGAACTTGGAAAGATGCTAGTGAATTAGAACTATCAAAATGGGATATATATTTTTCTATAACCACAGGTGGAATTATTACAGCAGCTGTTGTAATTACAGCTGGTGTTGCAATGATAGGAATGGAAGTAAAAAATGCTTCTGATATGGCTATACAACTTAGACCATTATTAGGTAATTATGCTGAAATAGTTTTGGGTGTTGGTATATTTGCTGCTGGACTTGCTTGTTCTATCAGTTCTCCTATGGGAGCTGCTTATGTTATGAGTGCTTTTTTAGGTTGGGATTATAAGCATAACGATATTCGTTTTAAATTAACCTGTTCTGCAATATTATTAATTGGAGTAATTGTTTCTTCAACTGGATTTAATCCTATAACTTTAATATTTACAGCTCAAATTCTAAATGGCATAATACTACCTGTAATTGTTGTTTATTTGGTGTATATTACATCAAGCAGTAAGGTTTTAAAAAATCATAAAAATAACAATATTAAAATATTTTTAGGTATTATCATCGCTTTAATTTCTGTGATTTTAGGCGGAAGTAGTTTAATTAGTGCGATAGGAAATATAATTTAAATATGCAAGAGTTGTTAGATAGATTAGTAAAAGATAATATTAAATATACAAAATTAGGAAGATTGGCAAATTATATCCCAGAGCTTAGCAAGGCTAAATTAGACGCTTTGGGAGTTTGCGTGATTGATAAGGATTATAATGTTTTTTGCTCGGGTGATAGTGAGCTAAGGTTTAGTATTCAAAGTGTTTCTAAAATAGTTACTTTAATGTTAGCTTTATTAGATAATGACTATGAGTATGTATTCTCAAAAGTAGGTGTTGAGCCTACAGGAGATGCCTTTAATTCAATTATGAAACTTGAAACATCAAACAATAAAAAGCCATTTAATCCAATGATAAACGCAGGTGCTATTGCAGTTGCTTCTATGATTAAAGGCAAAAATGCTGAAGAGAGATTTAATAGAGTGCTTGAGTTTTTTCGTTTGATTACTGATGATAATGAAGCGTCATTAAGCACTAAAATATACGAAAGCGAAAATAAAACAGGCAATAAAAATAGAGCCTTAGCGTATTTTATGAAAAATGATGGGATTATTAGTGATGATGTTGAGGTGGCTTTAGAAGTTTATTTTAAACAATGCTCAATACTAGCTAACACAAAAAGCCTAGCTAAATTAGGATTATTTTTAGCTAATGATGGGCTTAAAGATGGTAAGCAAATAGTTAGTAAAAAAATAGCTAGAACGATTAAGAGTTTAATGCTAACTTGTGGAACTTATGATTTATCAGGAGAAATAGCTGTAAGGGTAGGACTTCCATGTAAAAGTGGTGTGGGCGGTGGTATGGTATCGCTTGTCCCTAGAGAATTTGGGATAGGGGTTTATGGACCAGCACTTGATAGCAAGGGTAATTCAATAGGTGGTGTTAGGATATTAGAGGGCTTATCTAAAGCTTTAGATTTATCAATTTTTTAAATTAATCTAAAATAATTAAAAGTATCTAGTATTTTTGTGCTTTATATTTTGAGTTTTAAGATTTAAATTCTTATAATTTCACTATATTAATTTGCATATTTTATAAGGGCTAATGTGATAGAATGGATATATAATAAATTAATAAAAGTTTTTGTTGCAACTTGTTTTAAAGTTTTGATATTTCTTGTTTTATTGTATGTAATTTCTTGGTCTTTTTTAATGTTATATATGGATACTTTTATACTTACTTTAATACCATTAAGATACTTATTGCCATGGTTTTTTATAGATGACGATGATGCTTATGCTCGAGGTTTTTTGTTAGGTTTTTTGTTGCTTATGATATGGAGTTATTTTAGTATATCTGCGACTAAAATCTATTGTAAAAATATTATTAATTTTTATAAAGGCGATAAAGATTTAGGCTTTTTATTTTATTTTACCTTATTTAGTATTCTAAATGCGTTTTTTAAATTTTGCTTTTTAAAATTAGGAGATATTCACAATAGCACTTTAACTCTTGCTATTGCTTTAATATCTACGATTTTAATTTATTTTTATATAAATTATACGATTAAGAAAAGAAAATCATATTAAAAAACATTTACAAGCTTTAACGATATTACAAGGATAATTGAAAAATAAGAATTTGAAATTCTTATTTCAAATTCTTAAATCTTATTTGTGTTTTTCTATGAAATCTGTATAAAATTTAGGCAATTGCTCTAAACTATCGCAATCTTGAAACATATTATCTATGTAATTAACTTTTGAAGTATCAAAGTTTAATGGTTGATTGAAGTTTTTACAATTAGCAAACATATAGCTCATATCAATTACTTTTGAAGTGTCAAAGTTTAGTAATTGATTAAAGTTATAACATCCCATAAACATACTGTTCATATTTGTAACTCTTGAAGTATTAAAGTTTAATGGTTGATTAAACAGACTACACCAAAGAAACATACCAAACATATTTGTAACTCTTGAAGTATTAAAGTTTAATGGTTGTTTAAAATTTCTACAACCATTAAACATATAGCTCATATTTGTAACTCTTGAAGTATTAAAGTTTAATGGTTGATTGAAGTAATAACAACCTGAAAACATATAACTCATATTTATAACCTTTGAAGTGTCAAAGTTTAAAGATTGATTCAATCGCTCACAATTTTCAAACATATGGCTCATATATTTAACCTTTGAAGTATCAAAGTTTAATGGTTGTTTAAAATTTCTACAACCATTAAACATATGACTCATAGTATTAACCTTTGAAGTATCAAAGTTTAATGGTTGATTGAAGTGATAACAACCTGAAAACATCTTGCTCATATTAGCTACATTGGAAGTATTAAAATTTAAAGGTTGATTAAACCGACCACACTCAAAAAACATACCACTCATATTTGTAACATTTGAAGTATCAAAGTTTAATGGTTGATTGAAGAAAAGACAATGTGAAAACATATAACTCATATCAGTTACATTTGAAGTATCAAAGTTTAATGGTTGATCGAGACCAATACGACCTGCAAACATACCACTCATATTAGTTACATTACTTGTATCCCATTCGTTTATCCCACTAAAATCCCCTCTATAACTTTTATAAAACAATTTACTCATATCAGTAATTAAACTTGTATCAATATCACCTAGATAAATTCTCGTATCTCTTACTAACTCTTGTAATTCTTCTTTTGTGGTAGGCTTATATTTTTTCATAAAATCTCCTTTAATTTTGCTAAAGCTATATCAAATGTATTAGCTCTTTTTCTATCATAACAAACACTATTTTTACATTTAGGGCATTTAGATGGTGGTAAATCATTTGCACTTAGGCAATCGCTTTTATGAATTATCACCACTGAATACCCACAATCTTGACAAATAAACTTGCTTGGCTTTGGTGCTATTGGCATTTATACTCCTTTAAAGAATTTGAAAGTCATATTTCAAATTCTTTTTGTTTTTTTATTTTTTAAAAATTTTATTTACAGCACTTAATAAAAATCCACCTACTGCCATAATCTTCTCTTTATTTTCAACAACAAAATCAACTGCTTTTTCAACATTATCGCATAAGTTATCCCATAAGCTTTTTTCTATCTTTTCATCAGCTAAAGCTTTGTAATCTTTTGTGGTGCTTGTTGATTGATTGTTTGATGAATTAAAATTATTTGTATTAGGCTTTACTTTTTCGTTGCTTTTCCAATTGTTTTTATTTTCGTTTACCTTACCTTTAAATACTGCTCTTTTTTTGATGGGAGTATAATCAATGATGAAGTTAAGTAATTTTCCTAAATTATATGGGTTTTCTTGAATGCCATTTCTGCTCTTACCTGATGAATAATATATAGGCTCAATCCTTACGCTAGTTGTCTCATATATCCTATCACTAATTATCTTTACACTTTCATCAAGATATTTTATAAGCTCTTCTTCTGGATAAGGACTATCACCCTTCACCCAAAAATCTCCTTCTAAAGCTTGATCACACTTATTAAGCGCTATTAATATTCTATCTTTTGCGTTTTCTCCTAAGGCAGGGATTATTACATTAGTAATTAGATGATAGGTAGTGCCTAAATCACGAGTCTTTGCATCTACAATAACTAAAACTAAATCTATTAAAGCATTTCCTTTGCTATCTTTTTCGTGAAGTTTTTTATTGATTTTTGCAATATGCTCACTATCTTTTATCCCATCTCCTAAACCTGGACTATCCCATAAAACAAGGTTTTTTCCTATTTCGTATTTTTTAATCTCCATTGTTTGTGGTTTGCTAGTAGTTCCGATTTCGCTAAATTCTTGCTTGTATTCATCACCCATATTAAAAAGCGAATTAATAGTAGAGCTTTTGCCAACTCCTGTTCCGCCTGTAATTAATATATTTAGCTTTGTGTTTGCTAGTTTTTTGATATTTAGCTTTAGCTTATTTTTATCTTCTTCATCTAAATCTGATTTGTTTAACAACTCATCTAATTCTGCATACTCTTCTTTAGATTCTTCTTGTTCTTTATAGTATTTCATAACTTCTGTTATATTAGATATATCAGGTATTAATGCTGTTGAAGTTGGTTTTTGATAGTTTAAAATATCTTTTGATTTAAAGCTGATATGATATGCTTCTTCAATCAAAGCAGCTAATTTCATTCTGTTTTCTAAATCAAAATCTAAATCTTTTAATAAAATATCTAAATATCTTTTTTCAACGCATTTTGTTTCATCTTTTACAAATTGAAAAGCAAAATTATGAATACCAAGACATTTATCTTTTTCTTTAACAAAGTTTGAAATATTTTCTTTTAATATTTCTTTTTTACTTTCTTCTAGGTCTGTAAATTCTGTTAAAATTCTTTTGATTTCCATTTTTTATCCTTTTTATTTTTAATTTTTAAATATTTGTGATTAGATAAAAAATGCTTTCTAAGTTCCTTTAAAAATAGATGAAGGTTTTTGAGTATATTCTAAAGAGTTATACCCCCCCCCCATATAAAAGAAAAAATAACTTTCATTTATTCTCCTTTCTTGATTTTTCTTGATTATAACACATTGAATGTCAAAATTCTGTCCATATAAAATTTTTTAAAAATATTTTTTAAATTTCATTAATTTTTACAAGAATTTGAATTAATAATTTAAAAAAAACTATGATTTAAATTTAAGTATTTTATATAAATAAAAGGAATTTCAATTAAGAAATTCCTTTTGTAGTGTTTATTAAAACTTATTCTTCATAACAGCTTCAACAGCAATA
>NZ_JACGAT010000043.1:0-8637 GCF_020137635.1 Campylobacter sp. RM12642 | reverse complement strand
AAAAAAAATAAATTTACATTGCTTTTTTGTTTTTAGCAATGTAAATTAACTATTTTTAAATACTAGCTAGGCGTTTTGAAGTGCTAATAACGCTATCAGGATTAAGCGACATTGAGCTAATGCCTTTTTGCTTTAGCCAAACGGCTAAATCTATATGATCACTTGGACCTTGACCACAAATTCCTACATATTTATTTGCTTTTTTACAAGCTGTAATTGCTCTTTCTAACATAAATAAAACCGCTTCATCTCTTTCATCAAAATCAGCCACTAAAATATCCATTCCACTATCTCTATCAAGTCCTAAAGTAAGCTGAGTTAAATCATTGCTGCCTATACTAAAACCATCAAAATATTCTAAAAACTCATCGCATAAAATAGCATTACTAGGCACTTCGCACATCATAATCACTCTTAAGCCATTTACACCACGCTTTAAGCCATTTTTTGCTAATAGATTTATAACTGAATTTGCTTGTGATAAAGTCCTTACAAAAGGCACCATAATTTCAATATTATTTAGCCCCATTTCATCTCTTGCTATTTTTAAAGCTTCACATTCAAGCTTAAAGCATTCCGCAAAACTAGGAGCTAAATACCTACTTGCACCTCTAAATCCTAGCATGGGGTTTTCTTCGTGCATTTCGTAAAATTCTCCGCCTAATAATTTTCTATATTCATTAGTCTTAAAATCACTAAGTCTAATAATCACAGGCTTAGGATAAAAAGCAGCTGCAATTGTAGCTATACCTTCGGCTAATTTTGATACAAAAAATTCTCTTGCATTAGCATAGCCTTTACTAGCTTCATTTATTTTATTTCTTAAATCATCATTTATATTGTCGTAATCTAAAATAGCATTAGGATGAATGCCTATGTGATTATTTATAATAAACTCAAGTCTAGCAAGTCCTACACCATCATTTGGCATTTGTGCGAATTTGAATGCTAATGCAGGATTTCCCACATTCATCATTATTTTTACACCGCAATTTTGCATTTCAAATTCTTCATTTTCAATTACTTCGTATTTTAATGCCCCTTCATAAACCCTACCTTCATCTCCATGAACACAACTAACGCTTACTAAATCTCCATCTTTTAATATAGTTGTAGCATTACTAGTGCCAACAACTGCACCAATTCCTAGCTCTCTTGCAATAATTGCTGCATGACAAGTCCTACCACCCCTATTTGTAACTATTGCTGCAGCTTTTTTCATAACAGGCTCCCAGTTTGGATCTGTCATATCAGTAACTATTACATCTCCAGCATTTACACGAGAAATCTCACTAATATCATTTATAACCTTAACTACCCCAACGCTTATTTTTTGTCCTATTGCTCTACCTGTTATTAGGACTTTTGATTCTTCTTTTAATTTATAGCTTATATCTTTTTTCTTTTGAGATTGAACGGTTTCAGGTCTTGCTTGAAGTATATAAATCTTACCATCTAATCCATCTAATCCCCATTCAATATCCATAGGTCTTTGATAATGCTCTTCTATAATTAAGGCATATCTTGCAAGTTCGTTTATTTGCTCATCATTTAGGCTAAATTTATCTTGCATATTTTTAGCTACATTTACTACTTTTACAGCGTTTTCTCCTGCTTTTCTTTCTTCTTTAAATTCCATTTTAATTAGCTTTGAGCCGATTTTTCTTGAAATTATTGCTTTATTATTGTTTTTTAGGCAAGTTTTTGATACATAAAACTCATCAGGATTCACCGAGCCTTGAACCACACATTCGCCTAATCCATAAGATGAAGTGATAAATACAACATCTTTAAATCCACTTTCAGTATCAAGGCTAAACATAACCCCGCTACTTCCTTTATCGCTTCTTACCATACGCTGAATACCAGCACTAAGCGATACTTCAAAATGTGAAAAACCCTTATGCACTCTATAAGAAATCGCCCTATCATTATAAAGCGATGCAAAAACCAAACGGATTTTATCCAATATATCATCAATACCACTAACATTTAAAAAAGTTTCTTGCTGACCAGCAAAAGAAGCGTCAGGCAAGTCTTCTGCGGTAGCTGATGAACGAACAGCAAAAGTGCCTAATCCATCACTATCTAATTCTTTATAAAACTTAATGATTTGCTCTAAAAATAAAGGCTGAAAATTAGCTTTAGTTATTAAGCTTCTAATTTTTGCACCACACTTAGCAAGTGTATCTAAATCATCAGGATTTAAATTCTTTAACTCATTAGTAATTATTTCATCTAAATTATTGTATTTTAAAAAATCTCTAAAAGCTTGTGCTGTAGTTGCAAAACCATCAGGCACTCTAACCCCACTACTAGCAAGATTTGAAATCATCTCGCCTAAACTAGCGTTTTTACCACCAACTATTTCTACATCGCTCATTCTAAGTTTTGAAAAAGCTAAAACATATTCCATTTTCACACTCCTTTTTGATAGAATTATTTTATTTTAACAAGCAAGGATAACTTAAATGAAACAATTAAATAAAAAAATTGTGTTTTTTATAAGTGATGGAACAGGAATAACCGCTGAAACATTTGCTCACTCGGTATTAGCTCAATTTGAAGATGAATATGTTTTCACACAAATTAGAGAGCCTTTTATAAATACCGAAGAAAAGGCGATTAAGGTTGCAAATAAAATTAATGAATTAGCAAAAACCGATATTCCGCTAGCATTTAGCACTTTAATTAATGTAAATATTGCTAATCATATTAAGAATTCTAATTGTGTTTTTATAGATTTATTAGAGCCTTTTGTTAGCTTAATTTCAAATAAATTAAATGTAAAACCTAGCATAAAACAAGGTCTATCTCACTCAAACACTCATAATAAAAATTATCAAAATAGAATAGAAGCTATTAATTTTACTTTAGAGCACGATGATGGACAATTCATCTACGCGCTTGATAATGCTCAAATAATTTTAATAGGGGTTTCAAGATCAGCAAAAACACCAACTAGCCTTTATCTTGCTATGCAATATGGAATTAAGGTAGCAAATTATCCACTAACTCCTGATGATTTTAAGGCTTGTGCTTTGCCTAATGCTTTAAAGCCTTATAAAAACAAGCTTTTTGGTCTTAGCATAGACCCATATCGCCTAAGTGAAATACGCAACGAAAGGCTGCCTAATTCTGAATACGCAAGTATAATTAATTGTAAAAATGAAGTAAAAAATGCGGAATTTTTAATGAAGATAAACAATATCCCATTTTTAAATATCACAAATAAAAGCATAGAAGAAGTAACTTCTACTTTATTAGATATATTTGATATACATAATTAATTATTACTTAAAAATAATTATTAGTTATTAATATTTATCTTATAAGATTTTTTATATTTGTATTAAGGAGATAAAAATGAAAAATCTTATAAAAATTAGTGTCGCAACAACCCTTTCAATTAGTTTATATGCTAACAATATAAATGAAGAAATTGCTGCAAAAGAATATGATGCTCAAAAACTAGCAGATATTATTGTAAAGTTGAATGTTATGGGAGATAAAAGCAAAAAACCAAATCATCATAAGGGTTTTTGCGTAGGTGGAGTTTTTAAGCCAGATAGTAATATTAATAAATATTTCAATATTGAGCTATTTAAACAAAAAAGCATACCTGTAAATGGAAGAGTTTCTTTAGGTGGTGGTGAATTAAATGATAAAAGTAAAGCAAGGGGTTTAGCTATTAAGCTAGAAGGAGATAATGATAATTGGACTATGGTAATGCTAAGCAATCCAATTAATTTTGCAAAAACTCTAAAAGAATTTGGATATTTTCACGAAATGCAATTACCTGATGAAAATGGTAATGTAAATAAAGAAAAAATAAAACAAGCTTTTAGCGAAGTTCAGTCTTTTAAAAATTTTGCAGAATATACTAAAAATATAGGGTTTTCAAAAAGCGTTGCTAATACTCAATTTTACAGCGTTCATACTTTTTTCTTTGATGATAAAAACAATAACAAATTTCCAGCTAGATGGACTTTTAAACCAAAAGATGGAGTTAAATTTTTAAGCGAAGAAGAAATAAAAACAACAAGTAATGATTATTTAGCAAAAGATTTTCAAGAAAAAATAAAAAATGCTCCTATTGAATATGAATTATTTTTTACATTACCAAATGAAAATGATGAATTGTATTCAACAAATGCTTTATGGCAAGGAGAACACAAGCAAATTTTCGCAGGGACTTTGCAACTTACACAATATAATGGCTTAGATTGCAATCTTGATGTATATTTTCCTTGGGATATGGCAAAAGGAGTATATGAGCCAAAAGATGAACTTTTTATACCAAGAAACGAAGCTTATGTAATAACTTTTGGTTATAGACAATAAGCTAAAGGGGTTTTAGAATTTGAAATATTAATTTCAAATTCTAATTATTTTAAGAGTTTATATATTTCATTAAAGTTACATAGCACAAATACCCCATAGCAATTGTAATTAACCAACCTATTAAAGCAAGTATTTTAGAGTGTTTATAATCTCCTACTATGTTTTTCTTATAAGCTGCAATTAATATCACACATAAAGCAATAGGCAATATAAAACCATTTAAAGTCCCTACTAAAATTAATACTGCAGTTGGTTTTCCTATAGTTGAAAATACTAAAGTAGAAAATATAATAAAAGCTATTATTATATTGTTTTCATTCTTTTTAAGCCAAGGACTAAAGCTTGATATAAAACTAACTGATGTATAAGCACAACCAACCACTGAAGTAATAGAAGCAGCCCAAATTACAATACCAAAAACAACACTACCAAAATTACCCAAAATATATTCAAAAGGAGTAAGAGCTGGATTGTTAGGATTTAAACTAACGCCTAAAGAAATAACCCCTAAAACTGCTAAAAATAAAAATACCCTAATAATACTAGCTATAATTATTCCTGAAACCGAACTTTTACTAACTTCTTTTAGATTTTCAACACCACAAATCCCCGCATCAAGTAAGCGATGAGCACCTGAAAAAGTAATATATCCGCCAACCGTTCCGCCTATTAAAGTAACCAAGCTTAAAGCATCAAATTTTGATGGAGCAAATGTCTCAATAGCCACTTCTTTTAAAGGTGGATTTGATTTAAACACAATATAAATTATTATAAGTATTAATATAGCACCTAAAATCTTAGCAAATCTATCCATGTGTGCACCTGCGTCTTTATTAATGAAAATACCTATAGCAATTACTGCACTAATACAAGCTCCTAAAATAGGATTTATCCCAAAAATAGTCTCAAATCCAAGTCCAGCACCTGCAATATTACCTATATTAAATGCAAGTCCACCTAAAATTATCAAAAATGATAATAAATATCCTACACCTGGAAAGACCTTATTAGCAATATCTTGAGCTTTTAATTTACTAACTGCAATAATTCTCCATACATTAAATTGAACCCCAATATCCATTAAAACCGACATTAAAATAATAAAAGCAAAACTAGCCCCTAAGCTTTGCGTAAAGCTAGCAGTTTGAGTTAAAAATCCAGGTCCAACTGCTGAAGTAGCCATTAAAAATGCAGCACCTAATATAGCTTTATTATTTTTCATTAATTACTCCTTATGCTTATATTGTTTTCTTCTAAAGTTTTTTTGATTTTTTGTGCAAATAAAAGTGCTTTTTTGCTATCTCCATGAACGCATAAACTATCAGCTTTTATATTAATTTTTTTACCATTTTCACTGATTACATATGAATGTTTTATCATATTTAATACTTGATTTATTGCTTCATCTTCATTTTCAATTAAAGCATTTTCTTTAGTTCTTGATACTAATAAACCATCATCTGTATATCTTCTATCAGCAAAAACTTCACTAATACTATTAATACCTATATCATTTGCTGCACTAATTAAACAAGAATTGCTAAGCCCCATTAATGCTATATCTTTGCCTAATTTTGCAACTTCTATTGCAATATTTTTTGCTAAGTCTAAATCAACACAAGCCATATTATATAAAGCTCCGTGTGGTTTAACATAGCTTAATTTTACCCCTACTAATTCGCACATTTGCTTAATCGCACCAAATTGATAAGCAAGTAGTGCTTGTAATAATTCTTTATTTAAATTCTCATTAGTTCTTCCAAAATTTGCCCTATCATTAAAGCTTGGGTGAGCTCCTATTCTTAGCTTATATTCTTTAGCTTTAATTAAAGTATTATATATTTCTTTATATCCACCAGCGTGAAGCCCACAGCATACATTAACAGAGCTTATTAAAGCTAATATCTCATCATCATTTTGCATACCTTCAGCTAAATCTGAATTAAAATCAATTCTCACTTGCATACTCCTTTATTTGATTTATATGTGAAATTCTTTCTTTTTTTGCCATTAGAGCTTCTTCAATGCTTACTAATTCAAAACTAATCTTAGAATTAATTCTACTTTGAGCAAAAAGTCCTAAATCAGCTTCAATTACTTGAGCAATTTTTGGATAACCGCCTGTTGTTTGTGCGTCTTTTAATAAAACTATAGGCTCTCCACTACTTGGCACTTGAATAGTTCCTGCACTAACTCCGTGAGATGGCAAGCTTAATTCATTGATTAAATTAAGTTTAAAATCACTATTTAGCCTATATCCCATTCTATTGCTTGAGCTTGATATATTAAATTCTTGATTTAATAAATTATGCTTTGCTTCATCGCTAAAAAGCTCCCATTCAGCACCTTTAATTATTCTTATTTTATCTCTTGGTTTTATCCTAGATACTGCTATTTGAGATAAATTCATTCTTGAACCTATGCTTAATTCATCACCTACTTTTAATGCTCTACCATTAAATCCACCAAAAGATGCGCTAAGATTTGTAGAAGCAGAATTAAGAACAAAATCAGCACTAAAACCACCATAAGCACAAATATAAGCACACATTCCTGACATAGCTCTTATTAATCTAAGAGTTTTTCCTGCTTCAATTCTAATTCTATAATTATTATGAATTGGCTTTTCATCTATGAATGCTTCATAATTTGCCCCTGTGATACAAAAAGTCATTGCCTTATTGCAATATATTTCTATCCCACCTAAAATCACTTCAATTGCAGGTGCATTTAAGTCATTTCCTAATAAAGCATTACCTAACATAAAGCTCCATTTATCTAAAGCCCCACTCTCATTTACCCCATAACCTTTATACGAGAACCTACCTAAATCTTGAATAGTTGCAATTGATGATATTTTTGTAATTTTCATAATCTCTCCTTAATGCTATTGATTACAAATTTTAATCTATCACCTGCTTTTAAAAGGCTCGGATTTTCGCTATTTACATCAAATAATTTTGCCTTTGTATTTCCTATGATATTCCATCCACCTGGACTTTGATAAGGATATATTCCTGTTTGAGCTCCGCCTATACCAACCGAACCTGCTGGAATTTTAAGTCTTGGAGTGCTAAGCCTTGGAGTGTGTAAAATCTCATTTAATCCACCCAAATATGCAAATCCTGGTTGAAAACCTATAAAATAAACATCATAAATAGGCTCGGCGTGTAATTTAGCAAACTCACTCATACTCATACCTTTAGCCTTTGCAATTACCTTTAAATCAAGTCCTAAATCCCCACCATAATCAACAGGAATTTCAATCAATCTTCCTGATAGCTCTAGTGGTTTAGTGCTAGTAATTAACTCATTTAATTTACTTTGTAAATCTAATAAATCCTTATAATTTAAATCACTTGTTAAGACATAAAGAGTATTCATTCCAACCACTACTTCTTTTATATAAGGCATATCTTTAATTACTAAATTAAGTGCATAGCATAGGCGTTGTTTTTCTATGCTTATTGGAGGCTCAAGATATAAAAGCAATGAAGTTTCGCTTGTAATTTTAAATTTGTTATACATAATCATCCTTTAAATTTATTTTTTTAATACTAAAACACACTATATTCGCTATCTTTTCTATCCGTTACAAACATATATCCAGGAGAATGAGTTATCATAATATCAGGCTTACTAGTAAGTGCTATGCTTTGCGGAGTTACCCCACAAGCCCAAAATACACATTCTTCATCAGGATAAATAGTAGATGCGTCTCCAAAATCAGGATTATTAATATCTTTAATACCTATTACACTAGGATTTCCTATATGAACAGGTGCTCCATGCACGCTAGGATAAAGAGCTGTTGCGGTTGTAGCTTTGATTAAATCTTTATGTTTAATTGGTCGCATTGAAACAACCATTTTTCCATAAAACTTACCAGCACTTGCACAATCAATATTTGTAATATACATAGGCACATTATGATCTTCATCAATATGTCTTAAAGGTATATTGTGATTTAATAAAGCTGCTTCAAATGAAAACGAACAACCTATTAAAAAACTCACATAATCATCTTTAAAATGATTAATAATATTGCTTGTCTCTTCTACTAATTCGCCTTTTTTATATATTCTATATTTAGGAATACTCGTTCTAATATCTGCATTATTTGCACTTGTTTTTGTAAGATATTCTCCCGCGTCTAAGACTTCAATTAAAGGACAAGGTTTAGGGTTTCTTTGACAAAATAATAAAAAATCATAAGCATCACTTTTAGGCAAAATCGCAAGATTAGCTTGAACATAACCTTTACAAACCCCTGCTGTAGGTTTATTGAATTCA
>NZ_JACGAT010000042.1:0-8672 GCF_020137635.1 Campylobacter sp. RM12642 | reverse complement strand
TTGTTCTTTTGTTTCTTTATTTAATTCTTCAGTTATATTAGTATTTATTTTTTTGTGTGAAATTGTCATAAAAGGTAGATTATCTAAAAATACTCCGTATTCATAAACAATATCTTTAAAATCATATTTTTCAGCAATTGTTATATAACCATCAAGATTTTTATCCATACTAATAGTTTCATCAAGTATTGTGCTAATATCAGTTGATTGTTTATTATCAACAGTCAAAATACTTGGAACATAACTTGCAACTTTAGTAGCTTGTCCTGAACCATCTTTAGTTGGCTCTATATATAAAGCAAATGCATAGATAGTATAATCAATTTCTTTTTTATCTACTTCTCCATCATTATTTTTATCAGCTGCTAAAAAATTACTCTTATACGCTACATCGCTAAACCACCCAGCTACAAAACTTGCTGCGTCTTTATCTAAAATAATGCCTTTGCTAGTATCAATGAAATTATCTTCATTAAAAAATTCTTTTAATCTATTAATATTATTTTCACTAAGTTTTACTCCGATATTGCTTTCATCAAATTTAAAAAATACATTGTAATTTTGCTCTTTATTTGTCTTAATCTCAAAATTATTTTTATTTATATTATCTTTTAAATTGCTAATATCTTTAGTATTTAATTCTTTAGTTTTAACATTATCAGCCCAAGACATTGCTATATTTTTTACTTGCGAGATATCTATTTTCATAAAAATTCCTTAAAATTAATACTTTTAAAATTAATTGGTTTGATTTTAATTAATACTATTATTATTTTATTTAATATTTTGATATATTGTAACTTTTAGTAACAATTAATTAAAAATAAAAATTAAACCTTAATATCAATTAATTTTGTATCGCTTAAATCTTTTTTAAATTCTTTTGTAAAATCTATAAAATCACTTAATTTATCATTTGTAATTAACTCTTCTAATTTATCTTCGCTTATTTTTAAATTAATATTAAAATCTTTTAAGAGTTTCTTTTCATCATTTGTTAGACTTTTTAGGCCTTGATTTTTAAGTTTTGCTAAGGCTGCTAATTTTTTTAATTCTTCTAATTCTTTCTCTTTTAATTTATCTGTATTTGCAATCTTATATAAGCTAATAAAATCATTATTATTTTTATTATTAGATACTTCTATGTTATCTTCAAAATATCCCTTTTCGCCTACATTTAGAAATTCGCCAAATGTAATAATGCCATCAAGATTTTTATCATTATTTAAACTAGCATTTAAAGTATAGCTAATATCAGTATAGTATTCATCATTATCTGCTAAAAATTTACTCTCTTCATAGCCTTTTACATAATTAGTGATTATATATTCACCTTTATTATCTCTTCTATATTCAAGCCTTTCATGTATAAAGTTTAATGTCTTTTTTCCTTCTTTATTGCTTAGCTCCCCATTACCATCAACATCAGCTTCAAGGAATTTTCGTTTATAAGCAATATCACTAAACCACCCAGCTACAAAGCTTGCTGCGTCTTTATCTAAAATAGTGCCTTTACTATTAAAAATGAAATTATCTTCATCAAAAAATTCTTTTAATCTATTGATATTATTTTCACTAAGTTTTACTCCGATATTACTTTCATCAAATTTAAAAAACACATTGTAATCTTGCTCTTTATTTGTCTTAATCTCAAAATTATTTATATTTATTGCATTTTTTATATTGTATAAATCAAAAGAATTTAAAGAATTTGAATTAATTTTATCTTGCCAAGCTATAGGCGTATTTAAATAGTTTCCTAGATAATGTCTCATAAAAAATCCTTTAAAATTATGACTAAATTAGATCTAGCTAATTAATCAAGACATTTTTAAAATCAATAGCTATTTTTTACACTTAAAAAGCAATATTAAAGCACTAATACTTTTTAAAATATGCACTAACATTCGTAATGCAAATTAAGTTAATACATTAAAAAATGATTTGAATTATTATAATTTGATTTTAATTAATACTATTATTATTTTATTTAATGTTTTGATATATTGTAACTTTTAGTAACAATTAATTAAAAATAAAAAATTAAACCTTAATATCAATTAATTTTGTATCGTTTAAATCTTTTTTAAATTCTTTCGTAAAATCTATAAAATCATCTAATTTATCATTTGCGACTAATTCTTCTAATTTATTTTCACTGATTTTAAGATTAAGACTAAAGTCTTTTAAGAGTTTCTTTTCATCATTTGTTAGACTTTTTAGGCCTTGATTTTTTAGCTTTGCTAAGGCTGCTAATTTTTTTAATTCTTCTAATTCCTTTTCTTTGAATTTATCTATATTCATAATTTTATAAATATTACCACTATCAATTTTAATTCGCTCATCACTTGATTTACAATCAGCTGTATATTTATGAATTTTATTTTTACCATCAGCTCCTAAATATTCACCAAATGTTATTATTCCATCAAGGTTTTTATCATCATTTAAACTAATATTTAAAGCCTTACTAATATCCATACTCTCGCCCTCTGGCAAAGCTACCATACTAGGTAAATATGTGCCTATGATTGCACTTGAGATTATTTCTTCTTCAAGTGTCTTTTCATTTACTACTATTTCGGCTGCTTCACTAAATACTGTAAATGTATATTTAAATTCCTTGCCCGTTAATTCTCCATCGTTATTAATATCAGCTGCTAAGAGATTTTCTCTATAAGCAATATTGCTAAACCATCCAGCGACAAAACTTGCCGCATCTTTATCTAAAATAGTGCCTTTATTATTAGCAATGAAATTATCGCTATCAAAAAATTCTTTTAATCTATTTAGATTTTTTTCATTTATTTTTACACCTATATTATCACCATCAAATCTAAAAAATACATTGTAATCTTGCTCTTTATTAGTCTTTATCTCAAAAATATTTTTATTTATTTGATAATTTAAATCTTTTAGCTCTTTTTCTGTTAGCTCGTGCTTTTTAACATCAATTTTCCAAGCTATCGGCATATTTTTACTAGCACTTATATCGTGTATCATAAATAATCCTTTAATATTTATTTAAAGGATTATAGTTTATTTAGGATAAATAATTTAATCAGTTTAAATTCTTTAACCTAAGCTTGAGATTTTTTCTATAATTACTCCAAATCCTTGCCTTGCTACAGAGCCTACGACAAAATCACTAATTAAGGCATTTTCTCCACGAATAGTATCATCAGGTATTATATTTGAGATACTAACGCCTGTTCTTTTTGAAATATTTTTAGCAATTAATTTCCCATCAATATAAAAATCACTAGCACCTTCGCCACGCCTAGCACGAGAATGCTCAATTCCTACTGCTTCTTTATGAATTCCTTTTCTAGTTTTTAATATTCCTATTATTTTTTTATCATCTCTTATAACTTTGATTAAATCCTTATCTTTAAGACCTAGTTTTGCTGCTGTATCTTCGTGTAATTCAATGTAGTTTGAATATTTTAAATGAGTTAGTTTTGAACTAGCAGCAACTAAACTTGAATATATATTTGATTTATACGAAAAGGCTTTTAGATTTAACTCATCTAATGTGGTATTGTTTTTAAATCTTTGTTTTACAAAATAAGGAACTCCACTATAATTTTTCCCAGTTAAAGAATCCTTAGTAAGTGCTAAATCTTCGTTATAAATAGCTACTTCTTTTTTGTATGTTTTTGCTAAGGAATTTTTGTTATATGCTTTGTTTTTGCTTTCAAATTTTCCACCCCTTGCCATACAAAATAAAGCTTTTTTATAGTGTTTTGGGCTAATTTCTTTTAATTCTTGAATGAATGGTAAGTCCTTTATCTCATCTTCGTTTATTTCATAATCAAATCCACCATCAAGCGCAACATTTATAAAACTTCTTAAATAATAATCACTCGGCTTATCAAGGTCAAATAAATTACCTTCACTATCGCTAATTGCGTTTTTGCCAAATCCTGCTAAGCCTAATTTTTTGCCTAATTCAATTATAAAGCTATCCATACATACGCTTTCATTATTGCTAAACTTAACATTAGGAGAATTTAAAATAGGAAATCTAAAATGACTAGCTTTACTCAAAGCACCACCCCAAGGATTAACAACGCCCCAAGTCTCATACATAACGCTATCAGGAACTATATAATCAGCAAACATACTTGTTTCGTTTATAAATGGGTCAATTGCTATGAATAATGGTATTTTAGAGCTATCTTTTAAAGAATTTTTAACATTATTCATATTACTAGCATAAGCAATATTAGCATTCCAATAAAGCAATATATCTATTCCGTAAGGATATTTTAATGCTGCATTTGTGATTGCGTCGGTGCAAATTGCATTAGTTAGTGGATACCAAGGTAATTTTGATGGATAAGGGTTTTCGTTGTTTTTGATTTTGTTTTTATATTCGCTAGTTGCTTCATAAGGTTTTTTAGTTTTATCAACTCTAATTCCACTAGGTTTAATTTTGCCTTTATATTTTGCTAATTCAAATTCTCCTGACAAATCATTATATTTACCCCCACCAGCACTCATTCCACCAATTTTATTTAAATTCCCAAGCAAACCAACTAATTCTAAAATAGCATAAGCTGTATAAAATCCATTAGTTTGCATAGTCCCGCCGTGCAAATCAAATGCTACTTTATTTTTATATTTTTTGATTTTTTCTAATAAATATTCATAATCTTTTTTACTAACGCCACTATTTTGCAATAAATCATCTAAAGAATTTGAATTGACACTTTCTTTTAATTTGATAAAACTTGTTTTAACCTTTATTGCTTCATCATCTAAAGTTATTATTCCATCATAATAAATATTAGCTTTTTTACAATCTTTTGCACTTATTAATCCTTGCTCGTTAATAACCATAATTTCATTATTAATTCTTAAAAATTCTCCTTTTTTATAGTTTTTATAATCATCTTCAACGACTAAATAAGCAGCATTAGAAAAACTTACATTGTTTTCATTTAAATTAGTATAAGATAGATATTCTTCATCATAAATTTTTTGATTTATTACATCTTGTAATAAGGCTAATGCTAAAAACAAATCCCCACCAGGCTTTATAGCAATCCATTTTCCTACGCTAGATGCACTTGAAGTAGAATTTGTAAGTATTGGGGTTATTGTTGCGTATTCTAAATTATTGCTTTTTCTATTTGCTATTTTTAATCCTTGTCTTTTGAAAGGATTTCCAGCTTGAGCAGGAGCACTTGCGAAATTAATCAAAAACTCGCAATTATCAAAATCAGGTTTTAAGTGTGGGTATTTATCAAAATCATTTAAAAAAGCAGCCATTCCAGCTCTCATAGAAAGACCGCAAGTTGCTGTGTGTCCGTGAAAATTGATAGTTCCGAATGATTTTTGAAATCTTTCTTGAAAGAAATTCTTTCTTCCTTCATCGCCTGTTGCGATTATACATAATCCATTTGCTTTCTTTCCAAATTCAGGAGCATTTTCATCTATTAAATCAGTATGATTATAAACTTCTTTAAATCCTTTTACATAGCCTTCATTAAACAAATCTCCGCCATTTACTATCTCATCTAAAAATTTATCAGGCTCAATACTTTGCCATTTATTTTCTCCCCTTTTTCCAACTCTTTTTAGTATTTTAGTTACCCTTGCTTTATCATTTAATTTATCAAATACTAAATTACCCCTAGCACAAACACTTGAATGGATTTTGCCTTGATTTGTGAGTAAATAACTATCTTTTATACTAGTATTCATATTAAGCCAAGGGTCGCTTGATAATAAACTATATGGATTGCCAATAACTTTTAAAACCTTATTATCTAATACTTTTACCCTAACACCACAATGAGTAACGCAACCATTACAAACACTTGAATAATACTTGCCGATTTGTGGATTTAGGCTATTTGCATATATGCTATCGTTTGTTTTTGTTTGTGGTTTTATGATTTTTTGTATTGTTTCATTGTAAAAATAAGCCCCTGCTACACCTGTTATCCCTGATGCTATTAAAAACTTTCTTCTACTCACTTAATTCTCCTTTTATTTGTTTTTCTAATATGCTTACTAAAAGACAAAACAAACTTATACAAATTAGCCAATTGCCAAATACAGAACCTAAACTATCACTACCTAAGATTTTTGGTGTGTATGTTAAAAATCCACTCATAATTTTTGGCATAGAATTTCCTGCAAAAACTACATTGAATTTAAAGCTAAAGCTATAAATTATCATAGATAAAAATGCAAGTAATAAAAAGAATTGATTGTTTTTTAATCTTGTAAAAAGATTTATTAAAATAATAAAAATTAAGCAAAACTCAAGTATGAAAATCTCATAAAATCTAGCCATAAATACATATTGATATAGCTCTTTAATTTCTTTATTAAAACCAAGCATAAAGCTAAACCAAAATAATCTTAATAATAAATCACATACTATTAAAGCACTAGCAAGTCTTATAAAGATAAAAAGATTGATTTTATAATTTATGATTTTTGAATATATAAATAAGACTAAAGCACATATTCCAACACCTCCTACACCGCCATTTGCAGCAAATAAAAGTGGTAAAACAGGTGTATTCCAAAAACTAACTCCAACACTTGTTCCTAAAATATATCCAGTGTATAAAGGAATGCAAAAAGATACAATAAGTGTGATTATTCCTAATTTTTTAGTATTTTTATTGTTAATATGATTATATGCTAATAGTATTAGTAAAATAGGGTAGGTTATAAGTAATATAATTCCTATTTTCATAGCTGAAGTTGGTAGATTGCCCCAGCCATTTAAAAAGATTTCAAAAACTCTACTAGGTTGTTTTAAATCATCAATTAAATTAAAAGGAATTGCGCATAAACAAACAAAAGAAATTATCATTGAAAATAGGGCGATATTTTTGTAGTTTTTCAATCCAAATACTAAATATAAACTAGCACATAAAAACGCTCCAAAACTAGCTCCTGCTATGAAAAAATCATTTACTACATCTAAAGCCCAAGTTCGCTGAACGCTAAAACCTTCTAAAACCACAGCACTCATTTTATTCTCCATTCTTCTTCTAAAGCCAAATCAAATTCTTTTGAAATATCTTGAAACATTTTATGATTAGGATTGATTTCATTTAATTCATTGTCTAAATTAATATAAAAAACTTGTGGTTTAGTCCCAAAATTTTGCTTTAAAACACTTGTTGGATAATCTTTTAATATTTGTGAAATTTCACTTGAACTATCATTTAAATCGCCAAAAATTCTAGCCCTACCAACACAGGTTTGAACACAAGCTGGTAATTCATTATTATCTATTAAATGCACACAAAAAGTGCATTTATCAGCTACTTTTGTATTTTTATTAATAAATCTTTTATCATAAGGACAGGCATTTACGCAGTAACTACAACCCCAGCATATTTCATTATCTACTAATACTATTCCATCTTCTCTTTTAAAAGTTGCTCCTGTAGGGCAAACGCTTACGCAAGGTGGATTTTCGCAATGATTACAAAGTTCTGGCAAAAATGCCTTAAATACTTCATCGCTTTTACTTAATTCATATTCAGTAACAAATGTTCTAAATTGTTCGTGGGGGACTTGATTTTCATTGATACAAGCAGCAGTGCAAGCTTGACAGCCGATACATTTTCTAAGGTCAATTAGCATTGCATAGCGTTTTTTGCTATCTCCTATATATCTTTTATCTTTTTTATCTATACCATTATTTTGTAGGCTAAAAGCATAACTTGATGAAGCTAATGTGGTTGTAATAAATACTCTTCTATTCATATAAAACCTTTGATTTAGATTTTAATGAGTATATTTTTTAATTGTATAATTAATGTTAAAATTTAATAATAAATTAAGGTTTAAATATTATTGCCTAATTTTGGTTTGTTATTATCAATAAGTTTATATATAAATTTTATATAAATTTTTATAAGAATTTAATAACCATTAATATTTTTTTAAACCTACCGATATAGAAAAATAACGGGGGTTTAAAATGCAAATAACAAATAACAATTATGTAAATTATCAAACAAATATTAAAAATCAAATTCCAACCACTCAAACTCCTAAAGATAATCTAAAAGAACAAATCGCAAATATTTTAAAAGACGCCCCACAAGATGAATGGGGCACATATGATCCAAATGCTGTGCTTAGTAAAATAGGAGCTTACGAAAAAGGCAGTAAGATTTATGAAGCCTTAGAAAACGAAATGCTAAAAGGAATAATTACTTACGAAAAAGACCCAAACGAGCAATTACCAAGCAATGAAGAAGTATTTAAATATCAAAAAGGCGATGATGCAAGGCTTAGCGAGTTTAAGCTAAAGGCTCAAGTAGCATTCGGCATTAAAACCAATAGTATTTATCAAAAGGCATATCAAGGCAACGCAAGTGCTGATGAAGTAAAAGATTTAGTTCAATTTTTAAAAGATAATAGTATTGATGGGCTTGATTTAAGTGGTAGATTTTTTAAAATACCTAAAGATTACGCCGATGAGATTATGGAGCTTTTTGCAGATGATAACCTAAATGTAGATGATTTTAAGCAAAAATATTTAGAGATTAAAGAAAAGATAGAAACTAAAAGAAACAAAGCAAAAGAAATAGATGAAGAACAAACTAAAGAAAAACCTTACGAAGCCATAGAAGTAAAAGGCACAAGCACTCGTGAAAGTATGGAAGAAATACTTAGCAAAATTA
>NZ_JACGAT010000041.1:0-10050 GCF_020137635.1 Campylobacter sp. RM12642 | reverse complement strand
ACTGATAGTATTGTTCTAATCGCAGTTTATTTAAATATTTATTTTTATAGTGAATTTTTTTATAAAAATAATCATTATTGTCATTATGTTTTATAATATAATTATTAGACTCTATATCATAATCAAATATATAAAAATCTTTTTCATAAACTTTTTTTACAATATTGTATGTTTCAGCATCATAGTAATTTCTAAAGTCTTTATGTTCACTTTTATTGACCCATATCATATTTCTAGAAATATTTAGAATATTTAGTATTTTTTCAAAATCATTATTTAAATTTTCATAATATCCAACAAAATTAACTATTATTTCATCATGTTCATTGCATAAAAATTCACATTGTGGAATAAAGTGATAATATTTCAATATTTCTTGTTTTATATTTTCATTTTCTAAATCTTTTATAAATTCTTTAAAGTTATTGTATTTACTTAAATGTAATTTAGACCATTCTAAATCATTGCCTCCTGCTCCACCATTTTTTAAATAATGATATGCTGAACATATTCTATCATACGGATTTCTTACAAACCCAAATGAAAAGTATTGATAAAATTTTTCTTTGTTGTATTTTACATATTGTATCGCTTTTTTATGTCCTACAAGCCATTTATCTGTTTCAAATATAGCCCTTTCTATACTAGTACCTGCGACTTTTGGTACATGCACAAATATACATTTGTATTTGTCTTGAAAATCTTTAAACAATTCTATTTCCTTAAAATATTATCTTCTAAATATTTTACTATAATATTAACATTATAATCAATTTGATTAACACCAATTATAATTTCCGGTCTTTCTGGTTTTTCATAAGGACTTGTTATACCGGTAAAGTTTTGAAGTTCTCCGTTTCTTGCTTTTTTATATAACCCTTTTGGGTCTCTTTTTTCACAAATATCTAATGGGGTATCTATGAATATTTCTATAAATTCATTATCATCAACTAGACTTCTAGCAAAATCTCTATCTGATTTAAAAGGGGATATGAACGCACTTATAACTATAATTCCACTATCAACAAATAGCTTACACACTTCAGCTATTCGTCTTATGTTTTCAACTCTAGATTGTTCATCAAATCCTAAATCTTTATTCAAACCATGTCTTATATTATCTCCGTCAAGTAAATAAGTATGGTACCCTAATGTATGCAATTTTACCTCTAGAGCATTAGCTAATGTAGATTTTCCACTACCACTAAGCCCTGTTAACCATACTATGCAAGATTTTTGGTTTTTTAAAAATGCTCGTTTTTGTTTTGTTAAACTTTGGTTATGCCAAATTATATGATTATTATTCATTTATTATCCTAAAAATTAAAAAATATAGGAGTAGCTATTATTACTACACTAGAATATATTATAGAAATAATCCAACCTATTTTAAGAAAATCTTGTAGTTTATATCCGCAAATAGAGCTGACCATTAAGTGTGTTTGATAACTATGTGGAAATAAAAATGCAGCACTCGCACCATATGCAACTGCAAATATAAATGGAGTCGGATTGGCATCAAGAGCTATTGCAGAGCTATACGCTATAGGAAATGATAAAGCAGCCGCAGCATTATTTGTCATAATTTCTGTTAGTAGTAGTGTAAATAAATAAATACCTATAAAGCTTCCATATACTCCATAAGCCCCAAATATATGAGTTATTAATACACCTAAATCATCTGCTAATCCACTATTTACTAATACTTTTGTAATAGCTAATGATGAACCTATAATTATAAAAATATCAAAAGGAAATTGACGTTTAATTTCGTTTATAGTAATTATTTTAAAAAATACAAGTAAGCATAATAATATTAGCATTGCTTTTAATAATGATACCAACTCCAAAGCAGACAATGCAATTGAAAGTACAAAACCTAAAAATACTAAAATACTTTTTGCTTTACTTAATTTTTTATTTTGATTAATACTTGAAAGTATATGAAAATTTTTTGCTATATTATCTCTACTTTTGAAATCTTTTCCAACACTTAAAATAAGCCTATCGCCAACTTCTAATCTAGTATTTCCTATTTTTGATATATTTTGATTTCCTCGTTTGAAGGATATAATGCTTGCATTAAATTTTGTCCTAAAATTACTTTCTTTAACACTTTGACCAATAAGACTAGATTCTTGGCTAATAAGTACATCAACAAGTTCTAACTCATTTGATTGCACTGCTTCTTTACCTATATTAATACCTTTAAATTTATGTAACATATTAATATGTCTAATATCGCCACTAAAAATTAAAATATCATTTTCTTGTATTATTTCATCTCTACTAACTGGATTTATTACATAGTCGTTTCTTTGAATTTCAAATAAAAATAAATATTCAAGTTTTCTTAAACCATTATCTGCAATGCTTTTCCCAATTAAATCACTATTGCTTAACACCTTAGCGCTAATTAGATGTTTTTCTTCTTTAGTATTTTCCATTTCATATTTTGGTAATAATTTGTTAAAAATTATAATTCCTATTAAGCAAAATATAGAAATTAAAAATCCAACATAGAAAAAATCAAAAATTTTTAAGCTTGGTAGATTATTTTGCATAACAAATGAGTTGACTACTAGATTTGTTGATGTACCTACCAAGGTCATAGTACCACCTAAAATTGAAAAGTATGATAATGGTATTAGTAGTTTAGAAGGAGGTTGGAATTTATTATTTTTAATAGCACCCATAAAACTGGCAACTACAGCTGTATTGTTTAAAAAAGCTGAAATCCCCATACTTATTATCCCAAGCTTTAATAGCGAAAATAGATAGTTTTTATTTATTATAAGCTTTGACATATAATCTATTATTATACTTTTTTCTATAGCTATTGATACTAATAAAAGAATAATTAGTACAATTAAAGAATTGCTAGTATAAGATACTAGCCAAGAATTTAAATCTAAGTATCCAATAATATAATAAAATATAGCAAGAATACCAAATAATATAGAAGGTTTTATCTTACTAAATATTAGTGATAATATCAGTACTAAAATACTGCAACCTACAATAATTTTCATATTTCTTTACACTCCCACTCAGGATATTGAGTTCTAATGTATTTGTTTAATTCTATTTCTGCTTTAGTATATTGTTTACAATTGTTTGTAGTATTTAGTATTTTTTCAATCATACCAGCTGCTATAGTTTGATTTGTATATTTATCGATTAATATAAAAGAACCTAAAAATTTATTTTCTCTATAAATTTTAAGCGCTAACTTTTCTTCTAGATTAATTTGGCATAGTGCTATATCGTTTAGCATAATTTGATCATTTTGTATATTTTGCAATGTATTTATATCTTTTTTATATAAAATTTCTTGCACTTGTATAGTTGTTATATTATTTGCAATTTTTATATAATATCTTTGATCTAGCTCTAGCTTTTTATCACTCATCCATATGATTGTCGCTTGAAAGTTGTTGGTTATTATTGTTTTATTATTTAGACTTGCGATTAGGTTGCCTCTAGAAATGTCTATTTCATCACCAGTAACAACTGTTACACTATCAAAACATCTTGCTTGTTTTTCTTCAAGCATAGTGTTAGCTTTAATTATTTTTTTTATAGTAGTTTTTTTATTAGAAGGTAGTATAACAACATTATCACCTTCATTAATGTTTCCGCTTATTATATTTCCACAAAATCCTCTAAAATTCAAGTTTGGTCTATTTACATATTGAACAGGAAATAAAAATTCATCATTATTTGTCTTATATATTTCTAAGTTATCTAATAATTTAAATAACGTATCGCCAGAGTACCATTGTATATTACTACTACTTGTAACAATATTATCTCCATTTAAAGCTGATATTGGTATGAAATTTATATTAATATCGTTGTTTAAATAAGGTATTATTAGTTGATAATCATTGTATATTTTTTTAAATATTTCTTGACTATAGTTTACTAAATCCATTTTGTTAACAGCTATTATAAATTGTTTTATACCCAATAAAGAAGCTATATAAGAATGCCTTTTGGTTTGTGGAAGTACACCTTTGCGTGCATCTATTAATATTATAGCAATATCTGCATTACTAGCTCCAGTAGCCATATTTTTTGTATATTGTTCATGTCCAGGAGTATCTGCAATTATAAATTTTCTTTTTATTGTGTTAAAATATCTATATGCAACATCAATTGTAATACCTTGTTCTCTTTCGCTTTCAAGTCCATCTACTAGTAGTGCAAAATCTATATTACCATTTTGTGTACCAATTTTTTTACTATCTTTAATTAAAGAATTTAGTTGATCTTCTAAAATCATTTGAGAATCATATAGCATCCTACCTATTAATGTTGATTTTCCATCATCAACACTACCGCAAGTAATAAACCTGCATAATTCTTTATCTTGAATTAAATTGTTTTCATTTGTCATTAAAAATACCCTTCTTGCTTTTTCTTTTCCATACTTGCTTTTTCATCAACATCTATCAATCTTCCTTGTCTTTCACTTGCATTTGATAACAATAGTTCTTGTATTATTTTTTCCACATTATCGGCTGTTGAATTAATAGCACCTGTTAGTGGATAGCATCCTAGCGTTCTAAATCTTACTATTTCTTCTTTTGCGTTTTTGACTAAATCAATGGGCATTCTATCATCATCAACTAGAATTTTAGTACCCATATATTGAGTAACTAGTCTAGGTTTAGCAAAATATAAACTAGGAATTTCTATATTTTCTAATAATATATAATTCCATATATCTAGCTCTGTCCAGTTGCTTAGAGGAAAAATTCTAAAAGATTCATTATTTTTATGCTTAGCATTATATATATTCCATAATTCTGGTCTTTGATTTTTTGGATCCCAACGATGGTTGTTATCTCTAAAAGAATATACTCTTTCTTTAGCACGAGATTTTTCTTCATCTCTTCTGGCTCCCCCAAATACTGCATCAAATTTATAAATATTTAGCATTTGTCTAAGAGCTTCTGTTTTAGCAATATCTGTGTGCATTGATGAACCATGTATAAATGGGGATAAATTTAATTCATCTATTTTTGGATTTTGATATACTATCATCTGCATACCTAATTCTTTGGCTTTTTTATCTCTAAATTCTATCATTTCTTTAAATTTCCATTTTGTATCAACATGAACCAAAGGTATCGGTGGTATTGCTGGATAAAATGCCTTTTTTAACAAATGCAACATTACAGAACTATCTTTACCTACGCTATATAGCATAGCAGGGTTTTGAAATTCAGCTATTGCTTCCCTTATAATAAATATAGATTCAGCTTCCAACATTTTTAAATAGTTATTTTGCATAATTTATTACCTTTCTAAAGTTTAAATAAAAATATTTTTTTAATTTTTGTTATAATTTTATTTCCTAATACATATTGTTTTGGTAGTTTATTATTTGGTATTATATTTAAAGTTTTTAGGTTTAAGAAATATTTTTTTTGTCGTTTATAATTTCTATAGATACTAGTAAGATATTTTGGGATAAATATAAAACTAAGCTTATGGTTGTTTAGCCAATACAAATAAACCCCTAGCCTGTAAGATAAATGTAGTCTAATTTTTAACTCTATAGTTTTATTTATATTAAAGATATTTTTTAAATAGTTATTAATAAAAATTAATTTTTCAATATCTTCATTTTTGTATTTAAAAAATTTCATTAATAATATGGTTTGATTTATATAATAAGGTAACATAATTTTTGCCAACTCTTTATATTGTTTTCTTTGTTGAAAAAATTGCACTAGCTTATATGTCGTATCACAATACCCACTAAAATTATAATAATCTTTTGCCAAAGCTTTATCTTTAAATAAGAAATGATAATACTGCTTTATATGTTCGCTTATTTTTACTGCCTGATTATTAAAATTACATGAACTTCCATTTCTTACTCTATAATTGTAAAAAATTTTGTTGTAAATTTGAATATTATTAGATTCTAAAAAAAGAACAAGACCAAAATAGTGATCTTCCGCATAACCATTAGTAGGAAATTTAAGTTTTATTGCTTGCATTAGCTTAAAATCAATCATACCATCTACCATAAATGCAAACTGACATATTTTATTATCGATCATTAATTTAGCGAAATTCATAGAACTTATGGTTTGATTTTGGGTTATATTAAATCTTTTCATTCTATTCCAATTTGGTAATTCTCCGTGATAGTTTTTATCTGCAAACATTTTAAAATTAAACCATATTATTTCACAATTACCTATATTATCAATACATTCTTTAAAACAGTTATTTTCTATAGTATCATCACCATCAATAAACATAATATAATCTGTTTTTATATTTAAATATTCATTTGTAATATTATTTTCATTTGTATAAATATTTTTAATTGCAGACTTGTTTAATACTTTGAAGTATTTATCACTGATTTTTTTTACTTTTTTTGCTTCATATAACAAGTCAAGACCTAAATTCCTACTTTTGCTTTGACCTTCATTATTTTTATCAACCACTATAATTCTATTATCTTTATAGGCATAATGTTTGGCTATGTTTAGCGTATCATCCATACTGCCGTCGTTAATTAAAATTAAATTAAAATAAGGATAAGTTTGATTTAATATAGAGTCTATACACTCAGGTAAAAATTCTTGAATATTATATATTGGTATTATTACGCTGATTTGTTTTTTTGTATTATTAATAGTCTTATTATATGTCTTATTTACTTCGTTATATAATTTTTCCATGTGTGGTAGTACTTCAAATACTTTATCTTTTATAGATAATGGATCAATTTGGTAATTGTTTATTTCATTAGCCCATTTTATTAAAGGTTTGTAAAATATTTTAATAAATTTATGTTTAATATTTTCATCTATATTAAGTTTGTCTATTTCTTTATGTACCTCAATTGCTGTAATTGCCAATGAAGAATCTTTATAATATTGCTTTGCTGTTAATATGTTATTATTAAAGATATTATATAGATATGCTACTGATTTTGATAAATTGCTCACATCAATATTTTCATTATAGGCCATAATACTATTTGGTCTGATTCTGTAAATATATAATTTTTGATTTAAAATATATATATTATTTGATTGAACATATAGCATTTTTCCGTAGTAATGGTCTTCATGTATTATATTGTTTATAAACTCCAATTTGATATTTTTTATATATTCTAATGATACCATTCCATGTCTTCCAAACCAAAACATATTTTTATTATTGTCTTGTAATAGATCTAGCCATTCATTAGCAGTAATTTTATAACTCTTATTTATATTATACAATTCATGATGTGTTTTTTTATTTTGTGTTTCTATTCCATCATATAAAAATTCAAAATCAAACCACACAATATCATTATTATTAGCAACTTTTACACATTCTTCTATAGTATTTAATTTTATATAATCATCAGAGTCTAGAAATATTAAATAATCTACATTTTCATACTTTAACTTATTATTTTTATAAAAAATTTGTTTTATATTATGTTCATCTTGATTTTTAGTTTCATATATATATAACTTATCATCATATATATAATTTTTTAAATAATATTTTTGTAACAACCAATTAACACCAACATTTCTAGCATTTCCTAATCCACCATTTTCTTTATTTATTAGTACTATTCTATCATCAAGTTTTACAAATTCTTTGGCTATATTTAATGAGTTATTATCAGTGCTTCCATCATTAACTAATATAATGCTTAAATTTTTATGTGTTTGATTTATAACTGAGTTTATACATTCTTTTAAGTATTTTTCTACATTATATATTGGGATAATTACACCGACTTTAATATCATTATTATCCATTGTCATCCTTTAAAAAATTATAGTATATTTTTAAAATAAAATCTTGATTTAGCATTGATATATCTATTCTATTTAGTAATGTATTATTTATATCTATACTATTAATAAAATCATCTAGTCTAATAAGATTTCCATATTGATTTTTTCTTTGATTTTTTATATAAGGAAAATGATAATTATTCAATTCTGTTCTTATTATATTGTGATGCTTATTCAACCTAAGAATTTCAATAAGTTTATTGCCTACAAAGTCTTCAAAAATTAAATTATCATTTTTTATTAACCAATGATCAACAACATCTCTAAAAATAATATTGGTATTATATGTCTCTACAAATACAATGTCATCTTTGATTACAAAATTAATTCTTGGTATAGATACAACATCGTTATCATGTTTTATCAAATAAAACATGTTAAATAGTTTTTTAGCATCATATATATGATCACAATCAATTTTTATCATCCATTCCCCTTTTGGTATATAACTTTTAACCCAATTATAATAAGTAGATAATTTATTATTATGTTTAGGGGGGGGGTTCATACTGGTTGATATTTGATAAGGATATTTATACGCTTGAAAAGTTGGAAATTTTTTACAGAAATTTATTATAATTTCTTCACTTCCATCTGTGCAGTCATTATATCCTATTATACCTCTTTGTATAGCAGGTAAAATTGAATACAAACTTTCTTCCAATGTATTTTTTTCATTGCATACCCTAATAAAAGCCCAAGGGTTTAATGGAGATTTGGTATTTTTACTTCTTTGGTCTAGCTCGAAATAACCTTTATGTGTATTACTACTTTTATGATGATAATAATATATATCATTTGAATTCATAAGTTTTGTCCTTGTTTTTTAATTATTTTCATACCCTGAATATAGTCTTTATATTTAGTAGATAGTTTTAAATTATCTTGACTTATTTCTTTTATTAATTTTATAGTTATTTTTTGTTCTTTATAAAATATAAAGCAGAATATAAATTTAAGTATAGCTATTATATTTAATTTATTATTTTTTAAATCTTTCATATACTTACCTAGTTTATAAGCTTTTGTGCTATCTATAATTAAATCTATATCATTCATTAAATTATTTTGTTTATAGTTTTTTAACCATTTTATATCTTTTTTTAAATCTAAAATAACTTTATTTTTTGAAGAAATAATATCAAATATACATTCTTTTATGTTTGTATCTAAGGTTTTGTTTTCAGTACTTGTTATGTTTTTATATATAAATTTCTGATTATTATTAAAATAGATGTTTTCTAAATATTCATTATCTTTTTTATAATATTCTCTTACATTGTTTATTATTTGGTTGCTAAGTTTATAACTATGATTTTTATTTGTAAAATACTTATTAATAAATTTTAGTATATCACCTCTTAAGTGGTTTTGTTTAAAATTGGTAAATAATGGAATTTGTTTATTGATATATAATAGTAGGTCAACTCCGTATATATCAAGTGATTTATTGCTATTTTTATTTTTAATAAAAGCATTGTTGTTTTTTATATTTATTTTATCTAGAAAATCTGTTATTAAATCATTATCTTTAAAATATTTTTTATCAAAAATTGTTGCTGCTATATTCTCTTGTCCGAATACATCTTGCCAATTTTGAATAGTATTCTTATGGTCACAAATAAATTGAAAGTGTGTAATATTTTTTTTATATCCTTCTTCATATTCTAGTTTATAATTATCTTTTAGAGTAAAGTCAAAATCTTCATTTATCTCACTCCATTTTATAGCTTCTGAAAATAAAGAATTTATTAAATCTCCTTGCTCTCTAAGATAAACAATAATTTTAAATTTATTAATACCTAGTTGAACTAAAATTTTTTTTAACTTTTGAATTTCTTCCTTAGTATTTAACCTAGAGTGTATTAATTCTGACGTAAAAAGTATATTTGTTTTGCCCTCCAACTCTAGTTTTAAATTATTAAATAGCGTAGTTTTATATTTGTTAAATTCCTCTTTATCTAATAGATTATTGGTTATTTTAAAAGAATCTATTTTATTATCATCATATGCCAATACCGCTAAAGGCCAGTGATTATATCCTAATGAATGTGGAATATATACCTGTTCTTGCAGTATTTTATGATTGTTATTGATAAAATCTTGTATTGTTGTAGAGCCAGTTTTTTCAGTACCTATATGCAAATATGCTTTCATTAGTTTGCCCTTTTTTGTATACATTAATATATTGAAATACTCTTATTTTCAA
>NZ_JACGAT010000040.1:0-10745 GCF_020137635.1 Campylobacter sp. RM12642 | reverse complement strand
AAAAAAGAAAACTATACGATAGATGGTAAGTTTTTTAAAAGTGTAAATTTAATAGTTGATAAAGAAGTGCAAATATATGAAGATTATCATGAAAAAAGTTTTGAAGAAAAAGCTTCAAAATTACCAACTAGACTTAGTAAAGATAAATTAATAAATTATGATATTTATGGTTATTTTGTGGATTGTAGTTACGCAAAATCATATGTACAGCTTAAACTTCCAGAGCATCCTGATTTTGATAGAATTTCTAATTCTTTTGCTAGGTTATTTGTTGATAATTATTATCTTGATTTAGGTAATTATTCTAGCAGTGGTAGTTGTTCTAATGATGTTTATAAAAATTATTTAAATAAATTAAAAGGAGAATTAAAATGAAAACAAGTTATAATGAATTGTTAAAATATGCAGTTTTATCGGATATAGTTTATGATGATTAAAAAATGATAATAATAAAATATATTCAAATTTATTAAAATCCTAATTCAAATTCCATTAATTTTTTAAAGAATTTGAACTAGGAATAAAGATTTAAAATAAAGCTTCTTCCATTTCGCTAGGCTTATTTAAATTTAGTATTTTTAGCACGCTAGCTGCAATATTTGCTAATGAGCCATCTTTTAAATTACTATCTTTATGATAATTATAAAGCCAGCAGCCAACATCATAAGTTGTATGATTGGTTAAAATATTGCCATTTAAATCTTTCATATCTTCGCAGTTTCCGTGATCTGAAGTTAGTAGCATAGCATAATTATTTTCTTTACAAGCTTTAATGATTTTGCCTAAGCATTCATCAACGCACTCAACCGCTTTAATACAAGCTTCATAATTTCCTGTATGACCTACCATATCGCCATTTGCAAAATTAACTACGATAAAATCAAAACCATCATTCATAGCCTTAATTACTTCATCACACACTAAATAAGCACTCATTTGCGGTAATTCATCATAGCTCTTTACTTTTGGGCTTGGGATTAATACACGCTTTTCATTAAGAAATTCTTTCTCTACCCCGCCATTAAAGAAAAAGCTAACATGGGCATATTTTTCTGTTTCTGCTGTGTGAAATTGCCTTAAATTATTTTTGCTTAAGACTTCAGCTAAGGTATTTTTAATATCAATTTTTGGAAAAATCACGCCTAAGTCAAGTTTTTCATCATATTCACACATACATAAAACTTGATTTTTACTTAAACGATTTTTCAGCTCACTTGCAATTTGCCTTGCTCTATCGCTTCTATAATTAATGATAATAACTCCATCATCTTTACCAATACCATCAAAACCAAGATTAAGTGGCTTAAAAAACTCATCATAAATTTTATTCTCATAATTATCGTTTATGTATTGTTCTAAATCACTTTTATTTGCTTTACTAAAAAGCATATTTATATATTCATTTGTTCTATCTAAGTTATTATCCCTATCCATAGCATAAAATCTACCTGAAATACTGCTTGGAGTTATAAAACTTGGATTATTTTTTATAAAATCTTTAAAAGAATTTGGTTTAACATCTCTTCCATCACTTATTAAGTGCATAAAAATATTATTATTAACGCTTGCAATTTTAGCAATTTCGTTAAAGTGAATATAACTTGAATGCACTCCACCATCGCTATATAAACCTATTATATGAATATTTTTATATTTTTTCAAAAAGTCTTTTAAAATACTAATATTTTCTAAGCTTTTATCCTTAATAGCGTTATCAATTCTAACTAGGTTTTGATAAATAACCCTACCACTTCCAATACTCATATGTCCTACTTCACTATTTCCCATTTGACCATCTGGAAGACCTACTGCATTGCCACTTGTTTTAAGTCTTGAAAATTTTGCATTTTGGTTTAAAAAATCATAATTTGGTTTTTTTGCGTGATAAAAAGAATTGTATTCTAATCTATCGTTTAATCCGATACCATCGGTAATTACTAATATACATTTTTGCATTTTTACTCCTTTAAGTATAATTTAAGAGTTGATAGTAAGTGGTTAAACTCTATTAAGCTTAACTAGCTAATATTACTCAAAAATTTTTATTATTATAGGATTAAAAGATGAAGAATTATTACGACATATTAGGCGTTAAAAAAGACGCAAGTACTGACACAATAAAAAAAGCATATAGAAGTTTAGCTAGAAAATATCATCCTGATGTGAATAAAGACAAGGGTGCTGAAGAAAAATTTAAAGAAATTACTGAAGCTTACGAAGTGTTAAGCGATGAAGATAAAAGAAGAGCTTATGATAATCCTTCTTTTGGTGGATTTGATGGCTTTAATTTTAATTCAAGCGGTTTTAGTGGTGGATTTGAGGATATATTTTCTCATTTTGGTTTTGGAGCAGGGCAAAGTAGGTCTTATAATAAACCAGCTCAAGTTGAGTTAAAAATAAGCTTTTTAGAATCTGTTTTAGGAACTACTAGAAGTATTAATGTAAGGGGAGTTAGTTTTGATGTAGAGATTAAATCAGGCGTATTAAATAATCAAGAAATAACTATGCAAAAAGACAATCTAACATTAAAAGCAACTATTAAAATAGAGCATTCAAAAGAGTATGAGCGTGATGGAGATGACTTGACAAAAGAACTTGAAATTCCTTTAAAAATAGCTTTATTTGGCGGTAAAGTTGAGTTTGATACTCCAAAAGAGCAAGGCTTAAAAGTAACTTTAAAAGAAAATGTAAAAAATGGTGGATTAATCCGTGTTAAAGGTAGGGGAATTTATAATTCATATTCTAAAAATCAAGGGGATTTATTCTTAAGAGCTAAGGTGGTTTTACCTGATATTAATACGCTTGATGATAAGTTAGTTAAAGCTTTAAAAGATTATTTATAAAAAGGAGGAAATATGCACTATGATGAACCGGTATTTTTAATTTCTGTAGTATCAAAGCAATTAAATATTCATCCACAAACTCTAAGACAATATGAAAGAGAAGGCTTGATTGAGCCTAATAGAACCTGTGGAAAGGTTAGAATGTATTCGCAAAGAGATGTAGATAGAATTAAATTAATCTTAAGATTTACAAGGGATTTGGGGGTAAATTTAGCTGGAGTTAGCATTATTTTAGAGCTTAAAAGTCAAATAGCAGATTATGAAGAAATGCTAAGTGGTTTAAAAGAAAAGCCTAAGAAAAACGCCTTAATTAAACAAAATCAAAAATACGATGTGATATTTTATGATGATAAAGGTAGTAGCTAATGCAAGAATTTTTAGAAATATTTTTAATTACAAGTGCTATTGCGATTATTTTAAATGTAGTGCTTAAAAAATTTAGCATACCAACAATTATTGGTTATATTGCAACTGGCTTTATTATTGAAGAAGTATTTTTTGTAACCACTTCAGAACAATTAAGCCACATTGCAGAATTTGGAATAGTATTTTTAATGTTTACCATAGGACTTGAGTTCTCTATCAAACACCTTTTAACTATGAAAACCGATGTATTTATAAATGGTGCTTTACAGATGGGAATATGTGGAATTGTGTTTGCAGTAATTTTACACCACGCATTTAATATAGCTGATGATATTGCTTTAATTATTGGCTTTACAATTTCACTTTCATCAACTGCAATAGTTCTAAAAATACTAAATGAAAATCAAGACATAAATCAGCGATATGGAAGAAAAGCTTTAGGAATATTATTATTTCAAGATATTGCAGTAATTCCACTATTATTGATGATTGATATTTTCAATCAAGATGGAGTTGCAATTAGCACTTTAGTTGTTAAGACTTTAATATCAGCTTTTATTGTGCTTTTATTATTATTTTTGATTGGAAAATATATTTATAGCAGGGTGCTTTATTTTGTATTAAAAACAAATTCTCAAGAAATATTTATAGCAACGATACTTTTCACTGTCGTTGGTGCTTCGTTTTTAGCTTCATTTTTTGGGTTTTCATATTCACTTGGTGCATTTATTGCAGGAATGATGATAGCAGAAACTGAATTTAAACACCAAATAGAAGCTGACTTAATCCCGTTTAGAGATTTGTTATTAGGATTTTTCTTCATAACCGTTGGGCTTCAAATTAATATAAATATTATCATTCAGTATTGGTATATAATAATTGCACTTACAATTGGTATTATGCTAATTAAGACTTTATGTATATTTTTATTATTAAGTCTTAAAAGCACTAAAAGTGATTCGTTAAAAACTGCATTAAGCGTTAGTCAAATTGGAGAATTTGCTTTAGCGATATTTACTTTATTGGTTGCAAATAAAATGCTAGATACAAATACAGCTCAAATGCTTACTTTATCAGTAATTTTAAGTATGGTTTTATCTCCTTTTATTTTAAAAAATATAAAATCTCTTGCAAGTATTACTAATGATGAGATAATTACCGTAGCTCCTAAGATTGAATCAATGAGCGGACATTTTGTAATATTTGGATATGGCTCACTTGGTCAAGAAGTTGTGCTAAGATTAAAAACTCAAGGCATTCCTTATATCGTGCTAGAAAATGATATGAGTTTAGTTGAGCTTGGACAAAGTAGGGGAGAAAATGTTTTTTATGCTAGTGCAGAGCAAAATACAAGTTTTGATAATGCTAGTATTAAAACAAGTGCAGCAGTAATCGTTACTATTTCAAACGAACAAGTCTTAGAAGTAGTTAGTAAAAAAATACTTGATTATGACCCAAATGCTAATGTAATCATTAGAATAAATAAAGATGAATATAAAATATTTGAAGATTTAGGCGACAATATCAAAATGGTAAAAGAAGAAAAAGTGGTTGCAAGAACACTTTTACAAGAAGCATTAGTTTGCAGAATAAAACAACAATCTTAAAGGAAAAATATGAAAATAGCTACTAGAAAATCATTACTTGCTTTATGGCAAAGCGAATTTGTAAAGGCGAAATTACAAGAAATTGAGCCTAGTTTAAATATAGAATTATTAGAGCTTAGCACTAAAGGAGATGTTATTTTAGATACTCCTTTAGCAAAAATTGGTGGGAAGAATTTATTTATTAAAGAATTAGAAAACGCAATGCACGATGGGCTTGCACAAATTAGCGTTCATTCTTTAAAAGATGTTGGGGCAAGTTTGGCGTATGATTTTAAACTTGCTAGTATTTGCAAAAGAGAAACTCCTAATGATGTTGTGGTTTTTCGTGGAAATGAAAAATCATTAAATGAACTAAAACAAGGTGCAAAAATCGGCACAACAAGTCTTCGCCGTCAAATGCAATTAAGATTAATTAGAGATGATTTTTCTATTCATTCATTAAGGGGAAATCTACAAACTAGACTTAAAAAATTAAAAGATGGCGAATTTGATGCGATAGTTTTAGCTTATGCAGGACTTAAGAGATTAAATCTTTTAGATGAGTTAAATTATGAGATTTTAGATACAAAAATTATGATACCTTCAGCAGGTCAAGGTGCTGTTGCGATTGAGAGTATTAATGATGAAAAGGTGTTAAATCTTGTATCTAAATTAAATTGCCCTAAAACAGCATTATTATGCAAAATTGAGCGTGATTTTACTGCTACTTTAAATGGTGGTTGTGGTGCTCCAATAGGAATTAATGCAGCTTTTATTGATGATGAGATTATTTGCGTAAATGCGATTATTGGCTTAATTGATGCTAGTAAAATTATAAAAATGCAAAGAAAGATTAATCAAGCAAATGCAAGTGATTTTGGGGTAGTTTTAGCAAAAGAATTTATAAAACACGGAGCTTTAGAAATTCTAGCTGAAAATGAAGAATTATTAAAAGAAATGCTATGAAAAATTATATAGAAAAATTAAAAAAAGAAAATCTTTTAAAGATTATAAATACACCTTTAGATGTTGAGTTAGAAATCGCTCATTTAGCTTATTTAGAAGCTAAAAAGAGTGATTCAAAGGTTTTATTGTTTACAAATCCAAAAAAAGGCAATATAAATTATGATATGCCAATTATTATGAATGTTTTTGCAAATAGCAAAGCACTTAATTTGGTTTTAGGTAAAAATCCTGATGAGATTGCAGATGAGATTGAGAGCTTATTAAAGCTACATATTCCACCTACATTTGGTGCTAAATTAAACCTTGCAAATAAATTATTTTCTTTAAAAAATATAGCTCCAAAAAGAGAAATAAACAAAAACGCACCTTGTAAGCAAAAAACATATTCTCTAAATCAAATTCCAATCCTTAAAACTTGGGAAAAAGATGCAGGTGCATTTATTACGATGGGTCAGGTTTATACCAAAAGTCTTGATGGTAAGCAAAATAATTTAGGAATGTATCGTTTGCAAGTATTAGATGAAGGGCATTTAATAATGCACTTTCAACTTCATAAAGATGCTAATAATTTCTTTTACGAATATAAAGCCGCAAATAAAAAAATGCCAATAGCTATTGCAATAGGCGATGACCCACTTCATATATTTTGTGCTCAAGCACCATTGCCTAAAGGTATATTTGAATTAATGCTTTATGGATTTATTAAAAAACAAGGAGCAAAATTAGTTAAATGTGATACTAATGATTTGTATGTTCCAAGTAATAGTGATTTTGTAATAGAAGGCGAAATTGATGTAAATCATTTTGCTATTGAAGGTCCATTTGGCGATCATACGGGATTTTATACTCCGCAAGGTAATTTTCCTGTTATGAAAATTACAAAAATTACAGGCAAAAATGAGCCAATTTATAATGCAACCGTAGTTGGTAAACCACCTTTAGAGGATAAGTGGATGGGGTATGGAACAGAGAGAATATTTTTACCATTACTTAAGACAACTTGCCCTGATTTGATTGATTATTGTATGCCTGAAAATGGTGTTTTTCATAATCTAATCTTAGCTAAAGTAAAAAGCAATTATGATGGCTTAGCATTAGCTAATATGCACGCATTTTGGGGAGTAGGGCAGATGAGTTTTGTAAAAAATGCTATTTTTGTAGATGAGAATGCACCTAGTCTGAATGATTATCCTAAAATTACAGAATATATTTTAAATAATTTCTCTCCTAAAAAATTATTATTAAGCTATGGATTATGTGATGAACTAGATCATTCTAGCACTAAATTAGGTATGGGCGGTAAGTTAGGGCTTGACGCTACTTCAAAATCTACTTATAAAGCTCATACTTTTAAAGTAGAAAAACAAGAAATGGATAAAACAAGTTTTAAACCAAATCTTAAAAATTTATTAGATGATTTAAAAGAATTTGGTTTATATGAATACAACATTTTCTATCCTGAAGCAAAAACACAAATTACTTGTATAAGTTTAGATAGAAAGCATAATTTAGACACTATTTATAATGCTTGCAAAAATAACTTAGGTGGGATTGTTGTTTTATTTGATAAAGGAGTTAATTTAAATAATCCTTATATGTTAATTTGGAGAGCGTTTAATAATTACGACCCTAGCACTGATATTAAAATAGATGATAATGGGATTTTGGTTGCAGCGTATTCAAAAGGCGAAATAGATGGCTATTTAAGCGAATGGCCTAGCACAACTGATTGCAATAAAGATGTAATAAATAAATTAATAGATTTAAAATTATTAGAAAATGATGAAAAATTTTTCAAAAGCTATGAAGTTTTTTAAACTTTAGCCGATTTAGAAAAAAGCTTATTAAAAGGAGATAGTAATGGAGATTTTTAAAGCAGCGAGTTCTCAATATGATACTCAACTAAAAGCAAGTGCAGAAACAACTAAAATGCGCCCAGTTGAACAAACTCATATTGAAACAAATTCAGGTAAGCAAAAAAATGAAGAAATAAACAAGGAAATAACAAAAGAAAAGCTTGATGAATCTATTAAAAAATTAAATGAAAATATGGAAGAGTTACAAACTGATGTAAGATTTGGTTATAACGATAAAATCAATCAAATGTATGTAGATGTAATAGCTACAAAATCAGGTCAAATTATTCGTAAAATTCCAAATGAAGAAGTAATTAAGCTTAGTGAAAGTATGAAAGAAGCAATAGGAATTATTTTTGATAAAAAGAGTTAATTGCTTTAAAGAATTTAAAAGGAGTTAAATATGGGAACAGGTTTAGGATTAATAGCAGGAGCTAATAAATTTCAATTTAAAGAAAAATATGACGCTTTAAAAGCAAACGAGCAAAAATCTTTATTAGCAATACCTAATAAAAAACTATCTGATACACAAGCAAAGCAAAAGGATTTAACAGATTTAACAACACTTTTAGGCAGTTTTAAAGGTGATATATCTTCTTTAGTAGAAGGAGAAGCATTTTCTAAAAGTAAAGTAGATGCTACAGGTGAGAGTGCTAGTATGACTACTACTAAGGGTGTTAAAGTAAGTGATTTTGATATTAATGTTAAGCAACTTGCTACAAAAGATGCTTATCAGACTAATTCTTTTTCTAGCGAAACTTATGGCATATTTAACGATGTTGGTATTATTAAAAGTGATGGTCAAAAAGAAATGCTAAAAGAAGCAGAGTTTAAAATCACTGTAAATAAACAAACATTTACTATTAAGGTAAATTCAGGGGATTCTTTACAAACTTTAAATGACAAAATTCTATCAGCTACAAATGAAAACAATAAAAAATTAAGCGATTTTGTAAGCACTAAGGTTTTAGATACAGGTCATGATAATTATAGGCTTATGATTACAAGTAAAGAAGCAGGAGTTGATAATGAAATAGTATTTGGAAGTGCTTTTAAACTTGACGACCCTAATGCAGCAGAGTTTTCAAAAGCAGTTCTTAAAAAGCTTGGTTTATTAGACGCTGCAAATGCTAGTGCTGCTAAAACAGAGCTTAAAAAAGCTAACGAGCAATTAGACGCATCTAAAGTTATTTTAGGTGGTAGTGGATACTTAGAAAATATTCAAAAACAAGTTTCTGAATTAAGTAATGAAAAAAAATTAACATATAAAGCTTTTGTAAATGACCCAAATGGTACCGATACAATTGTTGAGAAGGATATTGAATTTACTATTAATAAAGATACAGATTTATCTAAGTTAAGTGATGATGAGAGAAAAGCAGTTTTTGCTGAATTTAAAGATAAAAATGATATGACTCAACAAACAAAAAACTGGGTTGAATATATTAAAAATACCGGAGAAGAATTAAATATTTCATACAAAGATAACTCTAATCAAATGAAAGCAGTTAGTATAAATAAAGCTACTGATTTTGATAAATTAACAGAAGAACAAAAGAAAGGAATTCAAGAATTTTTTGAAACTTCTAGGGAAAATTATTTTATAAATGAATTAGATGTAAAAGCTGCTCAAACTAAATATGATGGAATTGATGCAAAATCAAACCATGTTCAAACAGCGCAAGATGCTAAGTTTATTTATGAAGGTATTGAGATTAGCAGAAGCACAAATACTATTGATGATTTAATAATTGGGGCAAAAATTTCTCTTAAAAAAGAAGGTATTACCAACTTTAAAGTAAGTGATGATTTAGATTCTTTAACAGAGCATTTAACTACTTTTACAACGAATTATAATTCTATAGTTAATTCTCTTGCTACCTCAACAGGTTTTGATAAAGAGAAAAAAACAGCAGGAAGTTTGCAAGGAATTAGCGAAGTAAGTAAGCTAAAAACAATGTTATCATCAATGATTACTAAGACTGATTCAAATGGAATTAGTTTATCTGGTATGGGGTTTGAGCTTAATGAAAAAGGAATTTTAACTTTTAAAAAATCAAAATTTGAAGAAGCTTATAAGAAAAATAGCGAAGGAATTAAAAATTTCTTACAAGGTAGCGTAAAATACCAAGAATTAAGCACTACAAGTAAGACAATTAGTCAAAAAGTAGCTTTAGCTGAAGGGGATTTAAAGATAAATGGTAAGGAAATTACCTTTAAAAAAGAATTCCTAGATAAGTTAAATGAACAAGATAGCAAAGTAACTCAAGAAGAGTATATAAATAAATTAATTGAAGCTATTAATGATGCGAAAATAGATGGTGTAACGGCTAAATTAGGTAAAGAAAATAATATTATTATTACAAGTGATGGAAAAAATGCACTTGAAATAGGTGGTTCTAGCGAGAAGTTATTACAACTTGGTTTAGAAGAAAAAACAATAAGAACTATTAAAACAGAGCAAACAGGAGTGTTTAGAACATTTAAAGATACTTTAGATAGTATGGTAGGCACTGATGGAACTCTTACTAAATATAATAAAAATTTAGAAGATGATGTTAAGAAGCTAAATGAAGAAATCAAAAAAACCAATGAAGAAATTGAGAAAAGATATGAGATTTTAGCTACTAGACTAAGTATGTATGATGTTATTTTAAATAAGCTTGATAATCAAAGCCAAACGATTACAGCTTTAACAAATGCAGCATTTGCTAATAAATAAGGAATATAAATGGTAAGTAATGCTTATGCGAGTTATTCTCATAACAATATTTCAATTGAAAGTAATGAGAAAATGATTGAGCTTTTATACGAGGGCATACTTAGATTTTGCTCTCGTGCCAAAAAAGCCATAGAAAAAAACGATATAGAAGCCAAATGTAAAAATATTAAAAAAGCCACAGCAATTTTTGTTGAGCTATTAAACTATTTAGACTTTAGTCAAGGCGATGTTAGTTATTATTTACAAGGGCTTTATTCTCATCAAATTAGCACACTTAGTAAGGTAATAATTGATAGTGATACTGCTAAATTAGATGAAGTTATGAAAGTTGCTAATGGTTTGCTTGAAGCTTGGCGTGAAGTAAATCAAATGGAACTTTAAAATCAATAAGTTTTGAAAAGAATTT
>NZ_JACGAT010000039.1:0-11031 GCF_020137635.1 Campylobacter sp. RM12642 | reverse complement strand
CAAATGATAAATTAGGAGATTTTATAGATTTTACGAAAGAATTTAAAAAAGATTTAAGTGATACAAGATTAATTGATATAAGAATTTGAAATAAAATTTCAAATTCTTAATTTTAATTATTTTTTATCAGCTTCAGCAAAAATTTGAACTTTTACTTCGTTTGCTACTAAGCCCTCATTTGTATCTTTTGCTACATCAAAATCTTTTCTTAAAAGGTCAAGATTTAGGTCAAACCCAAGTTTAGTTTTATCTCCCATTGTAGCAACACCATTGATAGCAACATCAAATGTTACTTCTTTTTTAACGCCATTTATGTTTAATTCCCCTGTCATTTTTCCTTGTGTATCACTTACTTTTTCGTATTTACTCATAACAAAAGTAAGTTTTGGATTAACTTTTTCATTTAAAAAATCACTTGATTTTAAATGCTCGTCTCTTTTTTCACTATTTGTATCAACGCTTGCTACATCAACGCTTGCATTAAATACTTTAAAAGTTTTATTAGCTTCATCAAAATCTATCATCGCATCAAAACTTTTAAATTTGCCCTTAGCGTTAGAAACTAACATATGTTTAACGCTAAATTCAACGCTAGTATGAACTTTATCAAGAACAAATTCACTAGCACCTAAAATACCTGCTAAGCTTAAAGCTAAAAATAATTTTTTCATAATATACTCCTAAAATAAAATAAGACTAATATAATCTCATAAAAAGATTAATCATTATCATAAATATTTTATCATAAGCTAAAAGGAGAAAATATGAAACATTTATTAATAATTGGAGCTGGTGGAGTTAGCCGTGTAGCAACCTATAAAGCAGCTGAATATAAATATTTTGATAAAATCACGCTTGCAAGTAGAACAAAAAGCAAATGTGATGAAATAGCAAGTTTTATTAAAGAGCGTTTAGGAGTTGAGATTGCAACTGCTACGATTAATGCTGATGATACAAATGCAGTTGTTAAGCTTATACAAGATATAAACGCTACGATTTTATTAAATGTGGCTTTACCTTATCAAGATTTAGCTTTAATGGACGCTTGTTCTCAAACTAAAATTCCATACATTGATACAGCAAATTACGAACATCCTGATTTAGCTAAATTTGAATATAAAGAGCAATGGGCTAGAAATAATGACTTTTTAAAAGCTGGTGTTCCTGCACTGCTTGGAAGTGGATTTGACCCAGGTGCAACGAATGTTATGTGTGCGTATGCGCAACAATATTTATTTGATGAAATTCATACAATTGATATTATGGATTGTAATGCAGGAGATCACGGCTATGCTTTCGCAACTAATTTTAACCCTGAAATAAACTTAAGAGAAGTTAGTGCAAATGGTAGATATTGGGAAAATGGCGAGTGGATTGAGACTAAACCACTTGAGATTAAAGTTGAACACGATTATCCTGAAGTTGGGGTTAAAGATAGCTATTTACTTTATCACGAAGAACTTGAGAGCTTATGTAAAAATATAAAAGGTTTAAAAAGAATTAGATTTTTTATGACTTTTGGACAAAGCTATATTCAACATATGAATTGTCTTAAAAATGTAGGTATGCTAGGAATTGAGCCAGTTGAACATCAAGGAATGAAAATAATTCCTATTGAGTTTTTAAAGACACTTTTACCTGACCCTGCAAGTCTTGGTGCAAGGACTAAAGGCAAGACAAACATAGGTTGTATTATTGAAGGTATTAAAGATGGCAAGGCTAAAAAAGTATATATTTATAATGTTTGCGTGCATGAAGAATGCTACGCTGAAACTGGCGCTCAAGCAGTAAGCTACACAACAGGCGTTCCTGCTGCAATTGGAACATATTTAATAGCAAGTGGCAAATGGAGCGGAAAAGGTGTGTTTAATATGGAAGAATTTGATGCAAAACCATTCTTTGATGAAATGAATAAAATGGGTCTTCCTATTAAAATACTAGAGCTATAAAAAAATAAACAATAATTCTTATTATTTAAGAATTATTGAATTTTAAAAAAATTAATATATATTAATTAAGTTTTTATAAAATGGCGTTTTTTAAAAATGGGGGGGGGGTCGGCGATGTTAAGAGTTTTGTTAAAAGTTTTTGTTTTAGTTTTTACTTTATTAGTATTAAATGCTTGTTCTTCTGTCTTTTTAGGCTACGAAGAAGAAAATAAAAATAAAATATATTCTTTAGATACTAAAGACTGCGAATTACTTACGAAAAAAGAGCTAAAATACTCAAAAGAAAATGTATTAGAAAATATTAAAGACCCACTTTACAACGGCAATTATTACGGATATCAAGCATTCTTGTGTAAGTCTTATAAAGATAGTATTAAGCTATTTGATTTGGTTGAAGATGGTTATAAAGATAAAGATGAAAAAAATCTATTGTTAAAGATTGGAGAAGGAGTTTTAGAAGGTCTTTTTAATGATAATATAACTGATTATAGCGGTCAATATTATGAAAAAATGCTAACTAATACATACAAATCAATGAGTTATCTAGCTTTAGGCGAATATGATGAAGCTGGAGTTGAAATCAAAAGAGCCTTAGATAGACAAAAAAGAAATAAAGAAGAATTTGAAAGCGATATTTTAAGCGAATTAAACTACTTACAACAAAAACCTAGAGAAAGTAATGAAGTAATAGACATTATAAATAATAGTGTCCCAATTCCTGCTTATAAGTCTTATGCTAATTATTCTAATCCATTTGTTAGCTATTTTTCTGCTCTTTATTATATTTTAGATGGTAGGTCAAATAATTCTATTGATTTATTAAAAGAAGTTTATTCTCAAGAAAATGATTTGTTGTTTTATCAAGATTATGAATTAGCTAAAAACAATTTCAACACTAAAAGAATAGCAAATAAAGTAAAAAAAGGAATGCAAATATCTAAAACAAATAAATATATTTGGGTAATTTATGAAAATGGTAAATCTAAATCTTTAAAAGAATTTAATCTATCATTGCCTATTGTTTTTATTAAGAAAAACGATAATGATATAGATTATAAAATTCCTTTTGGAAATGAAAAATACTCTGTTTATGCTAATCAATTAGCCGTTAGTAGTTTAGTGTTTTCAATAGCAATTTTAGGAGATAGTAGCGATGCTTATCCATTTATAGTAGCGAATAATCAAAAAACAAGACTTCTAAGTGATATGGATAAAATAATAGGCGCTGAATACAAAGCTACATTAATACCTAGAATATCTAAGTCTTTTTTAAGAGCGATTACTAAAACAATGATTAGTGTAAAAGCTAATAAAGAGAATTTATATTCTGGCATAGGTGTTGATTTGGTAAATAATTTATTAAACCATTCTGATATTAGATACTTTATAGGTTTACCTAAAAACTATCAAGCAATTAGAATTGCAAATAGTGGAAGTATAAATATTGCGAGTCCAAATTCTCAAACACTATTTTCACAAGAATTAGATATAAATAAACATTATGTAATACTTGTAAAAATTCCTACAATAGGAACTGAATATATAACAATATTTGAAGAAAGGTAAAAAAAATGAAAAAATATATCTTAACAGCTTTTGCTGTATTTTTATGTTCGTGTGCTAACAATGCAAATGTAATCAAAAACAATCAATGCTTTAATGTAAGCTATTTAGATGAAGATTTAAATAAAATTCTAAAATGCGAAGAAAGAAGCAATAATGATTTTAATAACCTAATAATTAGTATCGAACTTACTAATATAAGCAATAATGGACTAAATCTTAAATACTCACAAGATTGGTTTTATGATAATGGTATGCATGTTGATAATTTAGGTTTAGCTAAAAAAGAGCTAACACTACAACCAAAAGAAACAAAATATATAAAATTAGGTGCTCCAGCAAACGCACATAATTACAAAATAAAAATTAACAAATTTAATTAAGGAGACAAAATGAAAAAATACTACACACTAGCTTTAGCACTAAGTTTAGGAGCTTGTGCGGCTGCACCAAGTTATGTCGTTGATGAAGTAAATAATGGCAAAAATCAGCCTGTTTCACTAGGTATTGATGATATAGATTTACAAAATGCGGCAAGAGATTTGATTAATTCTATGTTAGCAAGCCCTGTTTTTGCTACTTCAAATCCAAACGAACGCCATATTCTTGTAATGAGTAGGATTACTAATGATACAATGCAACATTTTGATACAGATATTCTTACTAAAAAAATAAGAATTGCTTTACTTAATTCTGGTCGTGTTTATGTAACAACAGCAATTGGAGCTAATGGGGCTGAGGATAATATGACCCACGCTACAAGAGAATTAAGAGATAATGACGAATTTAATCAAAAAACAATCGCTAAAAAAGGCACAATATTAAGTGCAAATAGGTCTTTAAGCGGTAAAATAATTCAAAGAAATACTAGAATTAAAGGAACTTTTAGTGATTCTCAAAGAGTTGATTATTATTTCCAAATGACGGTTACAAATCTTGATAATGGCTTAGCAATTTGGGAAGATGAAATAAAAATTAATAAACTTGGTTCAAATAGGAGTGTAGCATGGTAAAAAAAGTATTATTAAGTTCTGTATTAGCAGGTATTTTAAGTATTGGAGCATTTGCAGAAGAAACTAAAAATCAAGAAGTAGTTAATGAAGTAACAACACCAAAAGAAGAAAGTGTTGTAAGTCAAAATATAAAACCTTCAGTTGATGAAGTGTTGCCAATTAGCGATGAAAACAATGGCTTTGTTGATGATGAAAATGATATTTTAAGAATGATGAGTGAAGTAGCAGAACAAATAGAAGATAAAGCAAGTGGAAGAGAAGCTTTCATTTCTCCTGCTATTCCAATTCCTGTATTTAGAGAAGACCCAAAATACTATGATTATTTAGCAAGTGCTTATAGTGAAGCATTTTTAAGATTAAAAGCAAAAATCGTTATGGAAAAATACGGCATTTATCAAACAAAAGCTATTTTAAGTGGTTATGGCGATGATTTAAGTGATGCTGATATTGATAAATTAATAGAGCAAGAAATTAAAAGTCAAAAAGAAAAAAACAAAACAGCAGAAAACATTATAAATGCACTAATTAAAAAAATCGTAGGAGATGATGCTATAAAAGAACAAGAGTTAATTTATAAAGCTGAAAAAATCAAAAACTCTCAAGATTTTAAAACAGAATCGCTTAAAACAGCATTTGGTGCTGTAAATGGTTTAATTCCTTATGAAAATTATATTGTAAAAGGTAAAAATGGCTATGACCAAGTTGGTCTAGTAGCTTATATATCACCTAAATCAATAGAATTAGCAGAAGCTTTAAAAGGTGGATATTTAGCAAAACCAACAGCTAAAAAAGAACAATGCAAAAATGCAAGAGAATTAGCAAATAGTATTAAAACCCCACTTTCAAAATTAGGGCTTACATTTTTCTATGATGAAAATTGCCAACCAGCATTAATTTCTTATGGTATGAAAAACTATGAAAATAAAGGTAAATTTGCAGATAGAAAAGCTGAAAACGCTATTAAAGTTGCACAAATGAAAGCAGAGCAAAATCTAGCTATGTTTATAGGAACTCAAATTAGCACAAAAGAAAGAGAAAGAACAGTTCAAAGAGCTATGGAAAAAGTAGCAGTTGAAGTTAAGAGCAAAGATGGCATTGATGAGCAAACAGGTGGTTTAGTAGAAGAAAATGCTATTTCAACAGTATTCCAAGAAAATATGAGTGCTAGTGCAAGTATGAAACTAATTGGCACAAAAATTGTAAATAATTGGAGAAAAACAAAAGGTGAGCAAGGTGTAACAGGAGTGATGGTATATTATTCGCCTGCAAGCGTTCATGAATCAAAAAGTGGTTTAAAACCTACACAAGCAATAACACCACCAACAAATACTTCAAAAGTAATTCGCTCTAAAAATGTAGAAGTTGATGATTTCTAGGATTAAATTATGAAAAAGATATTAATTATTTTTTTAGGCTTATTTTTAGTAAGCCTAAATGCTAAAGTAGTAACTACAACTAGCACAAAAACTGCTACCGGAGAAGGCTACGGCATTACTTATAGCGAAGCCGTTGATAATGCATTAGCACAAGCTGTTACTAAGCTAAATGGTGCATATATTAAAGCTAGTAATTCTTTTAGTCAAACACAATTAGAATCAAGTGCAGACGGAACAAACATTAATGCTTTATTTAATCAAAAAATTAGCAAAGCAACAAATGGTCGCTTTAGCTCTTTTGAAGTTATAGAAAATACAAAAACAGAAGATGGATTTAGAGTAGTCGTAAGTATTCAAAAAACAGCAGTTTCAAAAAAATACGAACTAGCCGGAATGAAAAACGATAGAAGAAAAATCATCGTAGCACCTGCTCTAAGTCCGAATAATTTTTCTTTATTAGGAAGAGATAGCGAACAAATATTAAGAGATTTAAGGTTTAAAATAGAAAGCAATATCCACAAAACTCGTAAATTTGATTTATTGGATAGACAAGCAGGAGAAGCATTAGCTGTTGAAAGAGATATAATTTTAAATGACGCAAATAAAGATGAAGCCTTAAAATTAGGTCAAAATCTAGGCACTGATTATATATTGCTTTACACCATAAGCGATGTTAATACAATTAATAAAAATTACTCAATTATTGGCAGTGGTAGTAGTTCTAAAGTAAGTGTTAGTATAAATTATCAAGTTATTACATTTGCAACTAGACAAATAAGATTTGCTGATAGCATAAGCCTTGATATAAAATCTAAAGATTATGATAGTATTTTAAACGATATTGCAAGCACTATTGTATTAAACACTCAAGCTGCTATTTATCCACCAAAAATAGAAAAAATCAGCAATAATCAAGCAGTTTTTACTCAAAGCCTACCTATAAATACACAACTAGAATGCTATAAAAAAGGCGATAAAATCTATGATAGTTACACAAAAGAGCTAAACGGCTACGAAGAAATTTTTAGTGCTTTAGTGCAAGTAACTAATGCAAATGCTAAAACAAGCTATGCAAAAATACTAGAAGGTAATGCAAATAAAGGCGATATTTGTAGATTTAAAAATATTGGCAACAACTCTACAAGTAATGATGCAAATGGAAAAGATATAAAAGATATAACACCGGTTCAAGGTGGTGGATTTATATTTTAAAAATAAAAAGAATTTGACTTATTCAAATTCTTTTATCATACAAATTCTTACTATCTTTATACGCCATTAAAATAGCTAATAAATCTCTTTCATCTTTGATATTTTGAATATCAAGTTTGCTTAAAATATCTTCCATACTTTCACGAGTGCTAGTGCCTTTTACTTCTATTTTTTCTCTAGGTTTTTCTTCTTCATATTCAGCTTTTATTTTTAGATATTCTTTCTTAAAATCATCTATGCTTATTTTTTCATCTGCAAATAATCTAAAAAGCCTTTCATCATCGCTAAAATTAAATCTTAAATCATCATAATATGTAAAGCTACCACTACTACTATTTATAGGATTTGCTTGTAAAAAGCTTTGCAAATCTTTTTTAATCTCTATATCAGAATGCTTTGCAAAAGCTCTTTGATAAATACTATCTGTCTTATAATCATTTTGAACTTGCAAAAACAAGTCAAACATATCATTAGGCTTAGCAATTTGGCTAAGCTCTTTACTTAAATCTATCTTTTTTAAATCTTTATTATTTGTATTAATGAGATTTATTTGATTTAAAGATGAATTAATTTGCATTTATGTCCTTTTGTTTATAAACTCGGTTTCTAGCATAGATAAAACATAAGCATCATAGCTATCTTTTTGCTCTCTTAGAGATTTTACCAAGTTTGCTAAGTTTTCTTTATACACATTTAAATCGCTCTTTACTTCAATCGGTTCTCTTTTAATCTCTTTAGTATCTAGCTCTTTTGCTGCTAAATCCTTAGTAATTGCTAAAAGCCATCTAGGTTTAAATTCTTCTATGCTTAAATCACTATTCAATAAGCTTTCTAGCTCATCATTTAAGGCGATTTGTCCGTTTATTGAATTTGAATTAGTCATAATAAAGCTTAAAAGTTCGCTTAATTCATTTAAACTACTTTTATCATCAAGCCCTAATAGTTTGCCATAAATAGTAACTTCGCCATTCTTACTAACCCCACTAAAACTCTTACCCCAATTATCGTGATTATATAAATTAGAAATGCCTTTTAAATCATCAGAGCTTACTGGCTTAGCATTTAAATCTTTATTAGTTTCAGTCCTTATCTCATCTCTTAAAAATATTTGCCTTAAATCCAAAATACTCTGATTGTTATTTATGATTGTCATTTTAACTAAACCCTTTTATCATATAAATTCTCGCCATTTTTATAGGCTAAAAATATAGCTAATAAATCTCTTTCATCTTTGATATTTTGAATATTAATTTTGCTAAGTATTTCTTCCATGCTTTCACGAATGCTAGTGCCTTTTACTTCTATGGCTTCGTAAGGTTTTTCTTTAGTTTGTTCTTCTTTTTCTTCTTGTTTAATTTCTTCTTTTGTATTTATTGCATTATTTCTTAAATTTTCTTTTTCTTTAACTCTAGCTTGTAATTCTTCAACGCTTGGCATTTTCTTACTATCTATATAACCTAAAGGAAAATCATCAGGCAAACCTAAAGATGGCATATTTAGTGAGTTTAGCGTTCTATCAAGCTCTTTTTTATCAATTTCTACCCAATTTTTCATAAATTCTTTGCTTATTTCTTCTACTAAATCAGGGTCTAATGCTCCAAACACACAATAACTTGCCTTTTCTCCAAGATTTAAATTTCTATCATTTAAAGGATTGTAAGTCGGATCGTTTTCTAGCTTTTGCTGGGCTAGTTTAAGATATTCTAAACTAGCCTTTCCATCTTCATAATAAGGTTTATTAGCTTGAATATCTAGGTTATCATTTTTTTTACTAATTTTAGTTGTTGGATATGTTATATAAGAATTAGCCGTTATTTTCATAATCATCTCCTTTATCATCTATATCAGCAAAATTAACAAAAACTTTAAAAATATAAAACTTATTTAAATTTCTTTTATTTGACTTGGGCGTGGTAAATTTGGCTTTAGTTCTTTTGTAATATTTGGCTTAATTATTAGAGCGTATCCACCTAAACCATCTTTATCCCATACGCTATAAAATTCTTTTTTAGAGCTTAGATATTCGCCAAAGCTTGGGTCATATACTTTCACAAAATCCCCATTAATATTATTTACCACTACAAAATGTGGAAATCTCGGGTCATTTTCAATCTTTACTATAAAAGGCACGAATATTTTTTCAAATATATTACGATTTAATTTATAAGCTTTTGCATTAAAACCTAATTTATTTAACGCATTATTTAATTCATTAAAACTTAGCATATTAGTATTTTTATCTAAAACTTCTAAAATATCTTTTTCACTAAAACGCTTGATATTTGTTAGATTTAGCAATGTCGCTATACTACTTGCCCCACAAGATTCTTCATAACTTTGTCTTACTACGGAGTTATTTTTGATTTGTCTATAAGACTTCACTGCAAACTCGGCATTAAGACAAGTTATAGTTATAAAGATTATTAGAATTTTTGCCATAAGCTAATACCAAACACACTATCAGGAGCAGCTGAACCACCACCAAAACTAGCGTTAAAACTGATACTTGTATCATCATTTATACTATAAGTTGAGCCTACACTATATGTTGGGATACTTCTTAGATTTGTATATTTTACACCATTGATTTTTTGAGCTGCTTGAAAACTCTGTGAAGCTTCTAAATCAAGCGTAATTTTAGGGCTTAATACTATACTAAGATTTGCACCAAAATTATAAGAATTTCCATAATTTATCGCTAGTTTATCAAAAGTCCTAGTATCATTATATGTAAATCCCATATAAATACCCCAAATAGCAGGGTCGCTATATCCTTTTAAGTTTAGCTTAGCTGAATGTGATTTAAAATAAAAACTTTTATTTGTATCAAGTGCTTTTTCTCTTTGTAATAATCCTGCTTGATAAGAAAAACTAAGTATTTTATCACTAAAACTATCAAATCTATAATTAAACCCAAGCCACAAGCTCTCAAATGAATAATGAGTTTCACTCATAGGCTTACCCGTAAAAAAATTACTATATTCATTTCTAGTAGCATTAGCGCCAATTGAAGTTATAAAATCAAGCTTGTTATTAAATGAATATATCAAAGTTTCATTCAAACTAAGCCTTTTATTATCAGTCCAAATCACAGGATCGCCTCCTATTATTAGACTTGGATAACTTGTGTAGATATTAGCATTCCCGCTAGTGATTAAACTAAGACTTGTAATGCTTCTAAGTCCGATTTGTCTTTTAAAAAGACTATCAATAGTAATAGCATCAGAGCCAAATAAAAAGCTTAAAGTAAATGCTATAAAAAATAACTTTTTCAAACTCTTCCTTTCAATTTAAAATATAAAATTTCAAACCCTTTTATCATATAAATTCTCGCCATTTTTATAGGCTAAAAATATAGCTAATAAATCTCTTTCATCTTTAATATTTTGAATATTAATTTTGCTTAAAATATCTTCCATACTTTCACGAGTGCTAGTGCCTTTTACTTCTATGGCTTCGAATGGTTTTTCTTTAGTTTGTTCTTCTTTTTCTTCTTGTTTAATTTCTTCTTTAGATTGTGATATTTTTAAATCTTCATCTGTATTAGAAAAAATACTTTTCATTAATTTATTTTTTTCTTCATCATTTATGCTATCTGAAGTTAATTTATCTAAATTTTTAAAAAGTTTATTTAGAGTTTTTACTAATTCTTCTGGATCAATGTCTGGAGATTTCTCCAATTCCAACCTTATATTCTTTACAACATCAGGGTCTAACGCTCCATACATACCATAAGTTAGCTTATCACGAAGACCTAAATTATTGTCATATAATGGTTTATAGGTCGGATCGTTTTCTAGCTTTTCTTGAGCTAGTTTTAGATATTCTAAACTAGCCCCATCATTTGCTTTATTTTGTGAATTTTTACTATTAAGCGTATTAACATAAGTATTTGAAAAATTATTTACTCCATTAACC
>NZ_JACGAT010000038.1:0-11181 GCF_020137635.1 Campylobacter sp. RM12642 | reverse complement strand
TTTAATACAAATTGATAGATAAATTTTTATTTTATTTAATATAGGAATTTATCTTAAGTATTTTTAATGTAGTTTGATATGAGTTATTTAAAAAATGCTTTATAAGATGATTTAGGAAATGATTGCGGTAGTATTTTTTAGTGTAATAAAAAATAGCTTATAAATTAGTGGATTTGGTGATTGATTGAATTGTAGGTATGGTGTTTAATATAATTAGTGTTGATTAAATAAGATTTATAATAGTGGCTTAGCCTTGCTTATTAGATTTAAATTGAGTTGTTAGTAAATTAATTTTTTAGATTAATAACATAGCTTATAAAATTTTTAATCTAAAGGGTTAGATTAAGGCATAATAATAGTATTCCAGAATAAAAAAGCGCATATGAAAGAACTAATATTACAAATTTAAAATAATAAAGAAAATTTTCTATAAAATTATAATATATGTGGTTTTTATCTTTTAGTTTATATTCTTTTGAAATTACTTTAAAATAACGAAAGCAAAATACACATTTAAAGAAAAGTTTAGCATTAAATTTTTTATACGGGTAAGCTTCACATAAGAATGCAAATCCTACAACTATCATAGCAAGAAATACTAGTTTCATAAAATCCTTTCAGTAGTATTTATAATACTTAATTAATCAAACCAACTATAACGCTTTATATTATTTTTTTCTAAAATTTCAATAAAATTTTTAATTTCATCTTGTGTAAACATATTTTGATTTATATGTATCGGAAATTGAAACTTCTTAAACCTAACTACTATGTTATTATTAGCAATAGAAGTAAAAAAGAAATAATCTTTAAATTTGTTATAGCAAACCTTTTGAGTGCAAAACTTTCTCTTAATTATGAAAAAATCTTCATAACAAATAACCGTTTTAATATCAATTGCACAAAAAAAATGATAAGGTATAATAGCAACTATAATAAAACCAATAATATTTGCTAAAAAATTATCTAAATCTATAAAACATATTCCAATCAGTAAAGTTGCTAAATCCCATATAAAAACAAATATATAATAAAGAGATACGAAAAAAGATTTTTTTCTATTCATCACAAAAATAGGCTCATTGTTGTTTTGCATAATATTTTCCTATATTATTTATTTTATTTTAAAAATAAGCTTTCCTTTAAGTTTTACCCTACAGCTTTTAACCTATTATTATATTCTCTATACTCTCAATTTTTATCATTATTTATTCTTTAGTTTAAAGAATTTAAATTAGGATTTATATTTATTTTGTTTTATAAATTGTAAGGCAAATAAAATAATAAAAGAAATAGCCAATAATATTATACTAAGCTCATTTGCTTTATTTAAATCTAGTGTTTCTAATGCTTCAAATACGGCAATAGAAGCGACTTTTGTCTCTCCTGCTACGCTACCGCCTATCATCATTACTACACCAAATTCTCCCATAGTATGAGCAAAACTCATAACACTAGCACTTATTATACTAGGGATTATTAGTGGCAAACAAAGGCGAAATATTATGTTAGCCTGAGATTTTTCAAGTAATTTAGCTCTATCAAAAAGATTTTTAGGCAAAGCATTAAATGCACTATAAATAGGATTAAACATAAAAGGCATAGAATAAATTATTGAAGCAATCAATAAAGCCTTAAAATTAAAAACAAGTTTAATATCAAAATTAGCCAAAAATTGCCCTAAATAATTATTAGGACTTAATAGCACCAATAAATAAAAGCCTAAAACGGTAGGGGGTAGCACAAGTGGCAATGAAATTATACTTAATAGTATTTTTTTACCAAAAAACTCTTTTTGGCTTAGATAAAATGCAGGATATAAGCAAATAAAAAATAATATTATAGTAGTTACGAAAGATAACTTAAGTGATAAGAAAATTGGTGTTAATTCTTGCATAAAAACTCATTATTTTGGATTTTTTCTATAAAAAATTCTTCTTTATTAAGACATTTTTCAAAACTACCATTTTTTACAAAATATATTTTATCAGCAAGGGCATTTATTTCAAAACACGAATGAGATACAAAAATAATTGTTCTTTTGTAGTCTTGATTTATTTTTTTGATTAGTTTTATAAGTGCTATTTTGTTACTATCATCAAGTGCGCTTAAAGGCTCGTCTAATAATATATATTTTGCATTTTTACTTAAGGCACAAATTAATGCTAGTCTTTGTTTTTGTCCTCCACTTAGAGTGCTGATTTTTTTAGTTTTGTGTTCTTCTAAATTAGCTAGTTTTAATAATTCATCGTAAAAATTACTTGTATTTTTATCTAATTTTTTACCAAAAATATATTTTAAATCATCTAAAAGAGTTTTAGTATTTGTAAAAACTAGATTTTCATATACATTAAAATTATCAAATAATGTGCAATCTTGAAATAAAAAAGCAATATCTTTTAGCAAAGGCTTATTAATAAGCCCAGCTATTAATTTTAAAATAGTGCTTTTACCACTTCCGCTATCACCAAACAATGCGATAATTTCCCCATCATCAAAGCTTAAGCTAGCATTTATTTTAAAGTCTTTAAAATCATGTTTTAAATCCAGCTCATTCATAGCCATATTTATTAAAAATTTCCTTTGCATCAGGGCTTAATATAAAATCATAAAACACTTTAGCATTTTTTTCTTTACTTGTAATTATCATACCTTGCAAAATTGGTTCGTATAATTTATCATCAATTTTTAATATGTTTTCATCACTAAAACCTAATTCTTTAATTTGCTCTACGCTAGACGCAGCTACAAAAGCATAATCACAAGCTTTTGTAGCTTGTAGTAATGTTGCTGAAATATTTGTAGCCGTTATTATGTTTGAACTATTTGGAATTTGATTTAATACTTCTTTAGCTGCTTTTCCATAAGGAGCTGTGTTTGGGTTTGCTATAGCTATACAAGATGCGGTTTTTAAATCATCTAAATTAGGCTTTTTTTTAGCTGAAAATAATATTAGCTTTCCTGTTGCATAAGTGATTGCTTGATTTTTAGTTAATTCTTCTAAATCTTTAGCAAATTCCATATTTGCAGATAAGAATACATCATAATTTGCTCCATTTTTAATTTGTGCGTTAAAGCTACCACTAGCACCTGTATTGACATTAAGTTTTATATCTGGGTGTAGTTTTTCAAATTTTTGCTTTAATTCGTTTAGTGGATAGCTTATATTTGCAGCTGCTGCGATATTTAAAGTATTTGCTAATGCAAAAGAACTTAAACTTAAAAATAATAATGCTTTTTTCATACTTACTCCTTTAAAATATAAAAAATTATATATTAAAAAATCTTTAATAAAACTGAATTTAAAAGCTTATTATATAAAATAATATATAATAAATTAATTTTTTATTTTAATATTACAATTATTAAAAAATGCTAGTATTTTGCCTTTTAATTTATTTAAGGAGAAAATATGAAAAAAATATTTTTAAGTTTAGCAGCAATTAGTGCTTTAATAATTCAAACAGGTTGTAACGATAAAAAAGAAGAGCAAAAACCAGCTCAAGAGCTTAGTCAAAATGTAAAATCAAGCACTGAAGAAGTGGCTAAGAAAATAGATACAATTGTAGATAATGTGGCAACAAAGGTTGATGAACATATAAATACTGCTGCAAATCAAGTTGAACCTATGATAAATTCTGCAGTAGATAGCATTAGTGATACTACAAAAAGCGTTGCTAATAATTTAAAAGAAAGCACCAATGAAGTTGCAAATACAATAAAAGAAAGCACAGATAGTGCAGCTAAAGCAATTACTGATGGCATTGATAAGGTTAGTAGTAGTGTTGAAAATGTTTTAAAAACTGATGCGGCGACTTTATTTAAAAAATGTATTGCTTGTCATGGAAAAAATGCAGAAAAATTAGCTCCTGGGGCTGAAGTTGTAATAAATACTTTAAGCGAGAGCGAAATTTATGAAGCTTTAAGTGGATATAAGGCGGGAACTTTTGGTGGTAAATCTCAAAAAACTATGCAATTACAAGTAAAAAATCTAAATGATGAAGATTTTAAAGCTTTAGCTAAATACATTAAGACTTTATAAAATAGTTAAAAATTAGGAATTTGAAATTCCTAATTTTATTTTATGATTATTTTGTAGTTAATAATATTTTTAGAAGTTTTTTTGCACTTTCAACACCAGGTTGATCGTAAGTGCTAATGCCTATCATAAGCCCACAAGCACCAACTAATAACTCATAATAATATATTAAATATCCGATATTGTAAGCACTTTTGCCATCAAGCTCAATTAGACTTGTTTCTATTCCTTCAGCTTTTATCGCATCAAGACACGATTTACTTTGAGCGTAAAGTAGCTCATCTAAACTATGTCCTACGCTTTGATTTTCAAGATTTTCAAGTCCTTTTATGTGCTTTATTTTGGGGCTATTTGGATTTGGTTTTATACGGATAAATTCTACGAATTTATCTTTTGGCCCTTCAATTATGAGTTGTAAAAACGAATGCTGGTCTTTTGGTCCTATTAGACTAATTGGTGTAAGTCCTACGCGTTTATATTCTTTAAATTTCCCAAGACTTTCGGCTACAAGCTGAACGAACCATTCGTTAAAATGGCGTAATTCTTCACAATAAGTGAATAAAACATAATTTTTATTTATCATTTTTGTGCTTAGCGTGTAGGCTAGATTAAGTATATGTTCTTTTGTTTTTTGCTCGTGCATACAATCTTTAGCGCCTTTGATAAGCTCATCAACATTAGCCCCTGCTAAAAATAACGGCACAAGTCCAACATTACTAAGCACTGAAAATCTACCGCTAACATTTTCTTCTATATCAAAATGCGTTATTTCATTTGTCTTTAAAAACTCATAAAATTTGGTATTTTGCATACAAATTCCTATTAAGTGATGCTTTAAATCATCTACATTTAAACCTAAAACATCAAGCAAAATCCTAAAATAACTTATACATTCAATTGTATTTCCAGATTTTGATACTAATATAAAAAGCGTTTTTTCAAGGTCAATTTTTTCTAATATTTCATTAAAAAGAGTGCTTGAAATATTGTCTAAATAATCAATATTTTTTATCCCCAAAAAACTCGTAATAGCCCTAGTGCCAACACTACTTCCACCCATTCCAATAACTATAAAATGACTTTTGTTAGCAAATTTTTCTTTTACTTTTTGAAGTTTTGAAATTCCTAAATCAAATTCTAAAGGCAAATCATAAAACCCAACTTCGCCACTTTGCCTTTCTTCATTCATTCTTTTTAGATAAAGACTTATGTTTTCTTGCGAAGTTTTTTCAAAATACTCTTGATAGGTAATCATTTGTAATCTCTTTCATAAAAGTATTTAGTCGCCTCAAAAAAACCTTCTACACTACCACAATCAAATCTAAGACCACTAAATACTAATCCTATACATCTACCTTCTTTTGCTTGAGTATTAAGAGCATCAGTAATTTGAATTTCTCCACCACGACCAGGTTTGGTATTATCTAAAATATCAAAAATATCAGGGGTTAGAATATATCTTCCAATAATTGCTAGATTTGTTTTTGCGTCTTTTGGGTCTGGTTTTTCAACCATATCTGTGATTTTGTAAATATTATCTTCTAATTTTACGCCTTCAATAATCCCATATTTTTTAGTATCTTTATTTGGAACTTCCATAAGTGCAACAATACTGCAACGATATTTTTCATATGCTTTTACCATTTGGCTCATTACACCACAAGCATCATTTACACACAAGTCATCTGCTAAAATTACCCCAAAAGGTTCATTACTAACCATATTTTTAGCACAATTTATCGCATCACCTAATCCATTCATTTTTCTTTGCCTAGTAAATGTGAAATTACATACTTCCATCTGCCTACGAACATCATCAAGTAATTTTTCTTTTTCACTGCCTTTTATTGCGTCTTCAATCTCATAAGATATATCAAAATAATCTTCTAAAGCTCTTTTTGTTCTGCCTGTAATAATACCTATATTTGTAAGCCCTGCTTCAATAGCTTCTTCCATAGCATAGTGTATTAATGGCTTATCTAAAATAGGTAGCATTTCTTTAGGTAAAGTTTTTGTTGCAGGTAAAAATCTAGTTCCATAACCTGCTGCTGGAAATATGCAAGTTTTTATCATCTTTCTTCCTTTTTGCTAATAAATATTAAAAAAGTTTAGCAATAATGCGTTAATTTATATTTAAGATTGGAAAAGTTATGGTTAATATAGTGTTATGTGGTGGGAGTGGGACTAGACTTTGGCCACTTAGTAGAAGTCTTATGCCTAAACAATTTCTTAGGATTTTTGATAATAAATCTTTATTTTTGCTCACGTGTGAGAGAAATTCAAAGCTTTGTGAAAAAACTCTTATTGTATCAAACGAACAGCAGTATTTTTTGGCACTTGATGAAATCGGTCAAAGAAACGAAATTTATAAAAACACATCATATTTGCTTGAGCCACTTGCTAAAAACACAGCTGCAGCAATAGCGTTGGCTTGTTTTGGACTTAGTGATGAAGAAGTGGTTTTGATAACTCCAAGCGACCATCTTATAAAAGATTTATCATCTTATGAAAAAGTCATATCAAAGGCTAAAGATTTGGCAAATGAAGGCTTTTTGGTAACTTTTGGTATCAAACCAACTCACGCTGAAACAGGCTATGGATATATAAAATCAAGCGATGGTTTAAATGTAGATGGTTTTTATGAAAAGCCTGATTTTAAAACAGCTCAAAAATATATAATGGGGGGGGGTATTTTTGGAATTCTGGAATGTTTATGTTTAAAGTTGGAGTATTTTTAGAAGAGCTTAAAAAACATTCAAACGATATTTACGAAACTTCATTAAGTGCTTATAAAAAATCTACCAAAAACAATAATACCACTAGAATAAAAATCGATGATATGGCAAAAATCCCTGAAAATAGCATTGATTATGCTGTTATGGAAAAATCAAACCTAATGAAAGTTGTCCCTGCTGATATTAATTGGTCTGATTTGGGTAGCTTTGAAGCATTAAGTGAAGAGATTAAAAGCACAGAATTTAAAAGTGTAAATTCAAACAATAACTTTGTATATAGTGATAAATTAGTATCTTTAATAGATGTTGATGATTTAATTGTAGTTGATACAAAAGATGCCTTGCTAATTTCAAAAAAGGGCAAATCTCATCATGTAAAGCAAATAGTAAAGAGTCTAAAAGATGATGAAAGAGCAAAAGCCCACACTACAGCTTATAGACCTTGGGGAAGTTATAGTGTGCTTGAAGTTGCAAATGGCTATAAGATTAAAAAAATCGTTGTAAACGTAGGCAAAAGACTGTCTTTGCAAAAGCATTTTCATAGAAACGAACACTGGATAGTAGTAAGCGGAACTGCAAGTGTTGAGATTGATGGGGTTAAGCAGCTTGTAAGGGCAAATGAGTCTGTGTATATAAAAATGGGGCAAATACATCGCCTAAGTAATGATGGTAAAATCCCACTTGTATTAATTGAAGCTCAAGTGGGAGAATACACAGGCGAAGATGATATAGTAAGATTTGAAGATGATTATAATAGAAATTGAAAGGAATTTAAATGAGTAAAAAAGTAGCTTTAATTACAGGGGTAACTGGTCAAGATGGAGCATATCTGTCTGAGTTTTTGCTAAATAAGGGTTATGAAGTTCATGGGATTAAAAGAAGAGCATCGCTTTTTAATACAGATAGAATTGATCATCTTATGGAAGATAGTAGTGTATCTAATAATAATTTTTTCTTACATTATGGTGATATGACTGATTCTATGAATTTAACTAGAATTGTAAGTGAAGTAAAACCTGATGAGATATATAATCTTGCTGCGATGAGCCATGTACATGTTAGCTTTGATACGCCTGAATACACTGCAAATGCTGATGGTATAGGCACTCTTAGACTTCTTGAAGCGATTAGATTTTTAGGGCTAACCGATAAAACTAAAATTTATCAAGCATCTACAAGTGAGCTTTTTGGTTTAGTTCAGCAAGTCCCACAAACAGAAAAAACCCCATTTTATCCTCGCTCTCCTTATGCTTGTGCTAAGCTTTATGCTTATTGGATAACTATAAATTACAGAGAAGCTTACAATATTTTTGCTTGTAATGGAATACTATTTAATCACGAAAGCCCTATTAGAGGGGAAACTTTTGTAACTAGAAAGATAACTCGTGCAGCAGCAAAAATAGCTCTTGGAATGCAAGATAAGTTATATTTAGGTAATTTATCAGCTAAAAGGGACTGGGGTCATGCAAAAGACTATGTGAAAATGATGTGGTTAATTCTTCAAGCCCCTAAGCCAGAAGATTGGGTAATAGCAACAGGGGTTACAACTGAAGTAAGAGAGTTTGTAAGACTTGCGTTTGCTGAGCTTGGAGTTGAAGTTGAGTTTCGTGGCAATGGAGTAGATGAAAGAGGCTATGTAAAGGCTTGTCATGGAGATTTTAAACTTGAAATTGGTAAAGAAATTGTAGCAGTTGATCCAAGGTATTTTAGACCTACTGAAGTAGAATTACTAGTAGGTGATGCAAGTAAAGCTAGAGAAAAGCTTGGCTGGGTTCCAGAATATGATCTAAATATGCTTGTAAAAGATATGGCAAAATCGGACTTACAACTAATGCAAAAAGATAAATACTTGCAAGATGGTGGGTATAAAATCTTAAGGTATTTTGAATGAAAACGTTAAAAATGCTTATTACTGATTGGTGGGGTGAAAACAATGAAGCTAATTTTTATAATAATTTAATTATTAAAAGATTGCAAAAAAAATATAAAGTAGTTTATTCTAATACACCTGATTATTTATTATATGGTCCATTTGGAGATAATCATAGGAAATTTAACAATTGTGTTAAGATTTTTTTTACACTTGAAAATAAGATTGCAAATTTTGATGAATGTGATTATGGTATTGATTTTGATAGTAATCTTGCTGACGATGAAAGACATTTAAAACATTATCATTATTTATCTGATTCTTTTTATAATTTAACATTGGAAAAAAGGCTAGAAAAATTAAAATTTAAAAATAAATTTTGTTCTTTTTTAGTTAGTGCAAAAGCTGTAAACTCTCCAAGAGATGATTTTTTTAATTTTTTAAATATGTATAAAAAAATAGATAGTGGCGGTGGACACTTAAATAATTTAGGCTATAGGGTAGGTGATAGATTTAATAATTTTAAAAAATCAAAACTAGAATGGTTGCAAGAATATAAATTTAATATTTGTTTTGAAAACTCATCTTCAAGTGGATATCTTACTGAAAAAATATTTCATGCTTTTGAATCAGGATGTATTCCTATATATTGGGGTGATCCAAGTATAAATGAAATAATTAATCCTAATTCATACATAAATATACAAAATTATTCAGGTTTTAATGTAGTTTTAGAAAAAATTAAGGAAATTGATAATAATGAACAAGCTTATTTGGATATGATAAATCAACCTATTTTTTTACAAGATATAGATTATTATAAAATGTATTATGGGAAACTAGATGAATTTTTGGATAATATTTTTTGTCTTAGCAAAGACAAAGCTATTAAAAGAAAAATTGGACTTTTTGATAAAATTAAAATAATGATCGGGATAAAATGAAAAAAACTGATAAAATCTATATAGCAGGGCATAATGGGCTTGTTGGCTCTGCTATTTTAAAATATTTAAAAGATAAGGGTTATACAAATTTCGTATGTTTGTCTCATAATGAGCTAGATTTAACAAATCAAGCAAAAGTATCGGATTTTTTTGCCAAAGAAAAGCCTGATTATGTAGTTTTAGCGGCTGCAAAAGTTGGCGGTATAATGGCAAATAATACTTATAGAGCTGATTTTATATATGAAAACTTGCAAATCCAAAATAATATTATCCATAGTGCATATTTGTATGGTGTTAAAAAGCTTTTATTTTTAGGCTCAAGCTGTATTTATCCAAAGAACGCAAAACAACCTATAAAAGAAGAATACTTATTAACCGATGAGCTAGAATATACAAACGAGCCTTACGGGGTAGCAAAAATAGCTGGTCTTAAGATGTGCGAGTCATATAACTTACAATATGGCACAAATTTCATCTCAGTAATGCCAACAAATCTTTATGGAAATAATGATAATTTTGATTTAGAAAAATCTCATGTAATGCCAGCACTTATTCGTAAAATGCACCTTGCAAAACTACTTAATGAAAATAAATTTGATGAGGTTTGTAAGGATTTAGGTATAGCTGATATAAATAAGGCTAAAGAATATTTAGCTAAATTTGGTGTGAGCGATAAAAGTGTAGAGATTTGGGGTAGTGGTAAGCCTTTAAGAGAGTTTTTACATGTTGATGATATGGCAGCTGCAAGTGTATTTGTGCTTGAAAGTGTAGACTTTAAAGATATTTGTGGAAAGGGCGAGATAAAAAATACTCATATAAATGTTGGCTTTGGAAGTGATATAAGTATAAAAGATTTAGCTTATATGATAAAAGATATTGTCGAATTTAGTGGAGAGATAGTTTTTAACGCTACTAAGCCTGATGGTACTATGAAAAAACTTATAGATAGCTCAAGGTTAAATAAACTTGGTTTTAAGCCAAAAATAAGCCTCGAAGAAGGTATAAGAAGTGTTTATGAAAATTATAAGGAAAAGTTTTGAAATAAATAAAACTAAGGATTGTTGATTGGTGGGAAAAGGACAATGAAGAGAATTTTGAAAAATAATTTGATAAATATTTTTATTTTTTTTGCAATAAAAGTAAACAAATATAATGCTTTTAACAAAGAGTAAGTCTTTATTAAATAACCAATAGATTTTATAAAATTTAATTATTTAAATTTAGATTATAAATTTATAAAGACTTATAAAAATTAGGTAATATTTTTAGAAGATTATTAAGATTGTTTTGTAAAATTCTATAATATATTACTAATTAATATAAAAGTTTTAAGGCAAGTTTGCGTATGAAAAAAACTATAAAAGTGAAAATTACCGATTGGTGGATAGTATACAGTAATACCAAATACACTAATTATTTTATAATATTATATATTAAAGCTAGCAAAAGACATGAAATTTTTGAAGATTTGTGTAAATATAGAAAAGTTGATTCTGATGGAAGATATCAATGATAAAATTAACATTAAAATTTATGCTAAAAAGTTTGTGGAGAATTATGAGAATAAAAATAAATTTTAAGGAAAATAAATGC